>JBDKLG010000270.1:0-14703 GCA_039795695.1 Bacteroidota bacterium | reverse complement strand
GCCCCTCTTTATGGAAAGTATGCCGACGATGTGCTTGCGAAACAAATGAATCCGAAAATACTTGATACCGTAAGGGCAATTGAGGCAAGGGGAGATTTCAAAAATCCCAAATACATGGAATTGCTATTGCCCAATTTTTACAATGCGCATTTGTGTCGTTTAAGCCCCTGGCCCGAAGCCTTGCAAAGGACTTTTGCGCACCTAAACGAAGAAATCTATACCATGATGCAGGGACCGTCGGAATTTGGTGTAGGCGGCCGTTTGGCAAAATGGGACAGAAGCAAGGACCTGCCACAAATCAAAGTTCCCACATTAACCATTGGCGGCCAACACGATACCATGGACCCGGAACACATGAAATGGATGGCCACACAGGTACAAAACGGAAAATATTTGCTTTGCCCCAACGGAAGCCATTGCTCTATGTGGGATGATCAGGAACATTATTTTCCCGGACTGGTACGGTTTATTAAAGATGTGGATGGTGGAAATTTTAAAAAATAGAGTCTTCACCGACTGAGACGCCGCTTTGCCGAAAAAGGGATGAATGGTTTTTACTATGCATTCGTTTCAGTAGTTTTATTGCTCTTCCAAAAACAAAACTATACTATGAGAAAAATCAAGCTCCTGCTTTCCGGGCTGCTGCTAGCATGTTTGCTGCAGGCCCAGGAATCCTTCCCAGTAAATGGTGTGGCCGACAAGCGAGAAGGCTGTTATGCTTTCACCAATGCGACCATTGTACAGAACGGTCAATCAACCCTCCAAAAAGCAACCCTGGTAATCCGCGACGGAAAAATTGTTGCCGTTGGCGTGGGTGCAGCCATTCCGAAAGATGCGGTTGTGGTGGATTGTAAAGACAAATACATCTATCCCTCTTTCATTGATATCTATACCGACTATGGTGTTGCGCCCGCACAGGCGGCCGGCGCTGCAGGCGGTCGTGGAGGTGGAGGCGGCGGATTAAATTTTAATCAGCCCGCTCAAATTACCACCAATACCAAGGGGCCCTATGCCTGGAACCAGGCGCTGAAACCGGAAGTAGACGCTTCCAGAATTTTTTCCGTGAACGAAGCATCTGCCAAAACACTGCGTGATATTGGTTTTGGAACAGTTCTTTCGCATGTAAAAGACGGTATCATGAGAGGAACAGGAACCGTTGTAACCCTTGCCGATAAAAAAGAAAACCTGGTGCTGGTAAAAGAAAAAGCTTCTGCACATTATTCCTTCAGCAGGGGAACATCTACACAGTCCTATCCGCAAAGCATTATGGGCACGATTGCCCTGCTTCGCCAAACCTATTTGGATGCACAATGGTATAAAACAAAACCATCCGGCGAAGGTGTTAACCTTTCTTTACAGGCATTCAATGATAACCAGTCGCTGCCACAGATTTTTGACGCGGGCGATAAATTAAACGATTCCCGTGCTGCAAAGATTGGGGCAGAGTTTGGTGTACAATATATTATTAAGGGGGGCGACAATGAATACCAGCGTATTGCTGATGTTGTGGCCACCAAAGCCACTTATATTATCGGGCTTAATTTTCCTGTTGCGATGGATGTGGAAGATCCCAATGAAGCAAGGTTTGTATCGCTGGGAGATATGAAACATTGGGAACTGGCTCCAACCAATCCGGCAGCACTGGAAAAAGCCAATGTGCCTTTTTGCTTAACCACAGCCGATTTGCGCGATCCGAAACAGTTCATGACCAATTTACGCAAAGCCATTGAATACGGTTTAACTGAAGCGCGGGCCATGGACGCATTAACTAAAATGCCGGCAACATTATTGGGTGTTTACGATAAAGTTGGCTCGCTGGAAACCGGAAAACTGGCCAATTTCGTAATAAGCACGGACCCTATTTTTTCTGAGAAAGCAACCATTTTACAGAACTGGGTACAGGGAGAAAAATATCCTGTAAAAGAAGATGCCTGGTATGATATTAAAGGAACCTATAACCTGGTAATCAATGGTGGTGGAAATACCAGCACTTATGTATTGGATGTAAAAAGTACCAGCTCTGCCAATGTAATTGGTAAGGACACATTAACCGGTCGTTTTACCTATGATGGCAAACTGGTTAAATTAAACTTTTCAACCAGTCCGGCAAGAAGGCCCGGTGCCGCTCCTGCGGGTGGTGCCCCTGCAGGTGGAGGCGGATTTGGCGGTGGCGGTCAGAGAGGTGGTGGTGGAAACGGTCCACAATTCAGGCTCAGCGGGGTTTCTAACGGAAACAGTTGGAGTGGTTTGGGAGAAGATACGGCAGGAAATAAAATTACCTGGACAGCCACATTTGTAGCTGCGCCAACAAGCACAACAGCAGCTTCCCGTGCAAACAGGCAGCCTCAATTGGGTAAAGTTACCTATCCTTTTGCCGGGTATGGCTGGGAAGAAGCTCCCAAGGCCGAAAACCTCCTGATTAAGAACGCGACCGTTTGGACCAATGAAAAAGAAGGCAGACTGGAGAATGCAGATGTATTGATCAAAGATGGAAAAATTGCAAAAGTGGGCAAGGGTCTTAGCGATGCAGATGCCCGGGTAATTGATGGTACCGGCAAGCATGTTACGGCGGGTATTATTGATGAACATTCGCATATTGCTGCCTCCTCTATTAACGAGGGCGGACAATCGGTAACTTCTGAAGTAAGGATTGCTGATAATTTAAATCCGGAAGACATCAATATCTATCGCCAGTTAAGCGGGGGTGTTACTTCTTCTCATATTCTTCACGGCTCGGCCAATACGATTGGCGGTCAGACACAGATGATCAAGCTGCGCTGGGGTTCCAATGCAGAAGGGCTCAAGTTTGCCGGAGCCGATGGTTTCATCAAGTTTGCCCTGGGTGAAAATGTAAAAAGAACCACTTCTACCAACAACAACCGCTTCCCCGATACGAGAATGGGTGTGGAAGAAGTGCTGAACGATGCTTTTGCGCGCGCTACCGATTACCAAAATGCCATGAAGGCCGACCCAAAAACAAGGAGAGACCTTGAGTTGGAAGCGCTGGTGGAAATAATGAACAGGAAAAGATTCATTACCTGTCACTCTTATGTACAAAGTGAAATTACTGCTGCTTTAAGGGTGGGTGATAAATATGGATTTAAGTTCAACACTTTCACCCATATTCTGGAGGGTTACAAAGTAGCCGATAAAATGAAAGTACACGGTTCGAACGCTTCTACCTTCTCCGACTGGTGGGCTTATAAATCTGAAGTGCAGGATGCAATAGCATACAATGCGGCAATCATGTATAAGATGGGTTTAAATGTTTGTATCAATTCTGATGATGCAGAAATGGCGCGCAGGCTGAACCAGGAAGCGGGTAAAACCGTTAAATATGGAGGTGTGCCGGAAGAAGACGCCCTGAAGATGGTTACACTGAACCCGGCCAAAGCCCTGCATATAGACAGCAAGGTAGGAAGCCTCAAAGCGGGGAAGGACGCAGACATTGTTATCTGGAGCGATCATCCGCTGAGTATCTATGCGAAATCGGAAAAAACAATTGTAGACGGTATCGTATACTTCGATCGTGAGAAAGATGCTGTACAGCGCAAGAAAATTACAGCGGAAAGAACACGTTTGATTAACAAAATGATTGGTGAAAAAAGATCAGGTGGCAATATTCGTCCTGCAGAAGCAAGCTTACAGGTATTGCTTAGTTGTGGCGACCATAACCACGAAGACCAGTTGAACACCATTCATGTAGAAGACAATATCGAAAACAATTAAAATTACCCGTATGAAAAAAATAATTAACCAACTCGTTGTTCTTTTGTTCCTGGCAACTGTTGTACAGGCACAGGAAACGGTTTATCCGGCTCCTGCATATAGCGGCCGGCTCTATATTACCAACGGAACCGTTCATGTTGGCAACGGAACCGTGCTGGAAAACACCAGTATTGAAATACAGAATGGAAAAATCACTAAAATAGGTGCGGGCATGGCAATACCCGCCGACAATGTTAAAGTGTTTGATGCCAAGGGAAAGCATGTATATCCGGGATTAATTTTGTCGGAGTCTGACCTTGGTTTAAAAGAAATAGGAAGCGGAACCCGCGCTACCAATGACTTTCAGGAGATTGGTGATTTCAATTCCAATATCCGTTCAATTGTTGCCTATAATACCGACTCGAAAATTCTGAACACATTGAAATCAAACGGCGTTTTATTTGCCGGCGTTTCTCCGCAGGGAGGTGTTATCAGCGGCACTTCTTCTGTTGTGCAATTGGATGCCTGGAACTGGGAAGATGCTGCCTATAAAATGGATGGTGGCGTGCATGTTACCATGCCAAGCTTTGCAGCAAGAAGCGGTCGTAGGGGTTTTGGCGGATTTCCGGGAGGATTCCCCGGTGCTGCGGCACCTGCGGGAGATCCGTCCAAGCAGGCACAGGAAAAAGTTGCAGAAATCAAATCCTTCTTCAGCGAAGCTGCTGCTTATTTACAGGAGCCGGCACATAAAGCAACCAATTTGAAATTCGAAGCGATAAAGGGCTTGTTCAATAAAAAACAAAAGCTCTTCCTGCATGGCGACGAAGTGCGCCAGATGTTGGTGGCCATTGATTTTATCAAAGAGTTTAATTTTGATGTGGTAATTGTTGGCGGAAAAGAAAGCTACCAGATAGCCGATTTGCTCAAAACAAACAATATCGCCGTAATCTTACACCAGGAGCACGATTTGCCATCAATGGAAGACGATGACATAGACCAGCCATACAAAACTCCTGCTCAATTACAAAAAGCGGGCGTACTCTTTGCTTTAAACGATGATGATGGTAATACCCGTTACCGCAACCTCATGTTCAATGCAGGAACAGCAGTAACCTATGGTTTAACCAAAGAAGAAGCTTTACAGGCTATCACATTGAATGCAGCAAAAATTTTAGGTATTGACGACAAAACGGGGTCCCTTGAAGTTGGTAAAGACGGGAACCTCATCATCAGCGAGGGGGATCTTCTTGATATGAAAAGCAGCAAAGTAACCAATGCTTTCATACAGGGTAGAAACCTAAGCCTGGATGATAAACAAAAACAGCTTTACGAGCGCTACAAGTACAAGTACGCGATCAAATAATTTTTCCCTTTTTGGGAATTTTTGAGAGCCCCCATTTTTTGGGGGCTTTTTTTGGCCCCCTTAACAATTTTTTTTGCAGCCGTCCTCTTTTCTTGCCGCCCTTACGGCAGATTTTCCGCTGGTCTCAGTTTACAAGTCTTTAACAACGAGGGGTTTGTAACCTTTTTAGTTTTACTACGTTAAGCTTCGTACAACAGTCGCTTTTTTGCTTCTTAAATACCCAAAACAATGATGATGAAATCTTTTCTGCTTCTAACACTACCCCTGTTTGCTGCCCTGGGGGCCATGGCACAGCAAAAAAAAGAGGTCAAAAACGTTCCGGCAACAAGAACAACCCAAAAAATAGTGGTGGATGCAGACCTGAGCGATGAAGCCTGGAAGTCTGCTCCCGTAGCCAAGGATTTCATTGAATGGAGACCAAGTTTTGGAAGCCTTGAGGAAGACAAAAACAGGACAGAAATCAGGATTCTTTACGACAATAGCGCCATTTATATAAGCGGCTATTGCCATGAAGCAAAAAAAGACAGCCTCTCTACCGAACTGGTTGGAAGAGATGTAGTAGGTGTAAACGATTTTGTGGGGGTTATTTTCGACACTTATAACGACAAAATAAATGGGTTTGGCTATTATGTAACCCCGCTGGGCGAACAGTTTGATGCCAAGTATTCCTCAACGGGAGAAGATGGCAGCTGGAACAGCGTATATGAATCGCAGGCAAAAATTGTGGACGACGGTTGGGTGTTTGAAATGAAGATTCCTTATTCCGCTATCCGCTTCAGCAGTAATCAAAAGCAGGACTGGGGCATCAATATTACCAGAAGAAGGTCGAAAAGCGGCAAACAGCTGATGTGGAGCCCAACAGACCCAACCATTGGTGGTAGTTTTCTGGCGCAGTTTGGCTTATGGACGGGCATTGAAAACATCAAACCACCCGTTCGCCTGTCCTTTTCACCCTATCTTTCTGCCTATGCCAACAACTACCCCTATAATACCCCCGGGATAAACAACACTTCTACCTCTATCAACGGGGGAATGGATGTGAAATATGGTATTAACCAGTCTTTTACTTTAGACATGACGCTGATACCTGATTTTGGCCAGGTGCAAAGCGATAACCAGGTGTTGAATCTGACGCCTTTTGAGGTGAAGTACAATGAAAACAGAAGCTTTTTTACAGAGGGCACAGATCTTTTCAGCAAGGGGGATTTGTTTTACAGCAGAAGAATTGGTGGAACACCCTTGCATTATGGTGATTTTTATGGCAACATGAAATCGGGTGAATCCGTGGTTTCGAATCCCGGTGAAACCAAGCTGATCAATGCCACCAAAATCAGTGGCAGAACGGCCGGAGGCCTGGGTATTGGGTTTTTCAACGCCATCACCAATCCCCAATATGCAGTAGTGGAAGACGCCAAAGAAAAAAGAAAAATTGAAACAGACCCCTTAACCAATTATAATATCCTTGTATTTGACCAGTCGCTAAAACACAATTCAAGCCTGTCAATTATCAATACCAATGTTTTGCGAAACGGCAAAGACTATGATGCCAATGTAACAGCAGCGCTCTGGGATTTATACGATAAGAAAAACAACTGGAACTTTTCAGGTAAAACAAGCGTCAGTCAATTGATTGGCTTTTTGCCTGACGGAAAAACACAGTCGGGTTACAGCCATAATATTGGGATAGGCAAAACCGGCGGACGTTTTAATTTAAATATTTGGCAGGAGCTGGCAGACGATAAATACAGCAGTAATGATATGGGCTATTTCACCAATAATAACTATATCGATCATGGCGCCTGGATGGGCTATAAATGGTTAAAACCCCGGGGCTGGTACAATCGGATCAATATGAATATCAACGGGGGTTATTCTGTTAGGTTCAAGCCGCGCGACTACCAGCGGGCATGGTTTAATTTGAATACGAATATCCAATTAAAGAGCTTGTGGTGGGTTGGCGCCAATATACACGGCAATCCAAATTCAAATGATTTTTGGGAGCCCCGCGTAGAAGGTCGGGTATTTAAAAGACCCGGGCAGTTTGCTTTTGGCGGATGGCTGGAATCCAATAACGCAAAAAAATACTCTTTCAGCATGCAGGTGTTTAGCGGAAGGGCAAACCAATATGGATCTCACGGAGAAGACCTTAGCTTTGGAAACAGGTTTCGCTTTAATAAAAAACTGACCATTGGTACCAATACCAATCTGGAGTTCCGCAACAAAAACCTGGGTTATACCACCATGGATGGCAACGAGATCATCTTTGCCCTGCGCAAAAGAAATACAGTAGAAAACCTCTTTACTGTCAAATACAATTTCAGCAATAAAATGGGCATCAGTTTCAGGGCAAGGCATTACTGGAGCAAGGTAGATAACCAGTCGTTTTTTGTGTTGGAACAGGAGGGAACATTGAAACCAAGTTCAAAAACCTATTATGAAGCCAATTATAACGTGAACTTCTTCAATATTGATATGGTTTATACCTGGCAGTTTGCCCCTGGCAGTTTCATCAATGTGGTTTGGAAAAATTCCATTGATGAGTATAACCAGACCGTAACCGATAGCTATTTCAAAAACCTGGGTACAACGGTGAATGCGCCCCAGCTAAACAGTCTTTCGTTCCGCATCATTTATTTTCTGGATTATCTCTCGTTTAAGAAAAAATAATCTTCGCCCGGTGGCAGAGGCGGCCGGTTTTAATATCACACCAAAAAGCTACCTTAGCCCCATGCAAAAGAAATTATTTCTGCTGGATGCGCTTGCCCTTATTTACAGGGCCTATTATGCACTCATACGCAACCCGCGCATCACTTCCAAAGGAAGAAACACCAATGCGCAATTCGGTTTTACCAATACTTTGTTTGATTTGATCAACAAAGAAAAACCGACACATCTGGCTGTTTGTTTTGATACGCATGCGCCAACAGAAAGGCATACAGATTTTACCGACTATAAAGCGAATCGCCAGGAAGCGCCGGAGGATTTGCTGGACGCGCTTCCTGATATCAAAAGAATTATCCAGGGCTTTAATATACCCGTGGTAGAAATGGATGGTTATGAGGCCGACGACGTAATTGGAACCGTTGCCTGGCAGGCCGCCGAAAAAGGTTATGAAGTATATATGGTAACCCCCGACAAGGATTATGGGCAGCTGCTCATTCATCCGGGTGTTTTCATTTATAAACCCCCGGCTTTTGGTAATGCCGAAGAAATAGTAACTGCCGAAAAGATCTGTGAGAAATGGGACATACAAAGGGTAGAGCAGGTAATCGATATGCTGGGCCTGATGGGAGACGCCGTAGACAATATTCCCGGCATTCCGGGGGTGGGTGAAAAAACTGCCGCAAAACTGTTGAAAGAATACGATACCCTGGAAAATATTTTAGCCAATGCCGACAATATAAAAGGTGCCTTGGGAGAAAAAGTGCGCAACGGAAAAGAGATGGCCATCATGAGTAAAAAACTTGCTACCATTATCACCAACGTGCCGGTAACTTTTCATGAAGAGGATTATCGTTTAAAAGAATGGAACAAAAACGCATTGGTAGATGTTTTTACGGAGCTGGAATTTAAAACCCTGGGCAAAAGAATTCTGGGTGATGAGTTCAATGCTTTTCATTCGGCGCCGCAAAGCGTGCAGGCCGATTTATTTGGGAATACCGTAAACAGCAAGCCCGCTGCCACAAAAGCCAAAAAAGAAGAGCCCGGTATTATCCGGGGCGAAGAAAGTTCGGGTTTGCTGGCAGAAAAAAATATTCACAATACCGCGCACGACTACCGGCTTGTGGAAGGCAAAGAAGCCATTGATGCGCTGCTGAAGACACTGCTGCAACAAAAAGAATTTTGTTTCGATACAGAAACAACCCATATCGATGCAAATGAAGCAGAACTTGTAGGACTGAGTTTTTCGTATAAAAAAACCGAGGGCTATTATATTCCCTGCCCTGCCGACAGAAAAACAACGGAGGGGATTTTACAGCAACTCCAGCCCCTGTTTGATAAGCCGGATATTCTTTGGATCGGGCAAAACCTGAAATATGATTTACTGGTTTTAAAATGGTACAATATCATCCCGAAGGGGAAAACCTTTGATACCATGCTGGCCCATTACCTGATTGAGCCGGAGGGAAGAAGAAGCATGGACCTGTTAAGCGCACAGTATCTTGGCTATGAGCCGGTTCATATAGATGAGCTGATTGGCAAGAAGGGGAAGACACAGGGGACTATGCGCGAAGTGGCAATTGAAAAAGCCAAGGAATATGCGGCAGAAGACGCAGACATCACGCTTCAGCTAAAAGAAGTTTTTGTTCCCCTCCTGAAAGAAAAAGAAGTACAGCGCGTCTTTGATGAGGTAGAGAATCCGCTTGTGCGCGTTCTTACGGACATGGAATTTGAGGGTGTAAAAATTGATGTGGCTTTTTTGAATGATTATAGCAAAGAGTTGGAAAAAGACGCCAAACAGTTTGAAGAGAATGTGTATGCACAGGCCGGGGTGCGCTTTAACCTGGCTTCTCCCAAACAGCTGGGCGAAGTTTTATTTGAAATTCTGAAGATTGATCCGAAAGCCAAGAAAACAAAAACGGGTCAATATGCAACAGGAGAAGATGTTTTACAAAAACTTGCAGCCAACAACCCCATCGTGGCCGATATTCTGGGCTTTCGTGAGTTAACCAAATTAAAGAGCACTTATGTAGATGCGCTGCCGCAGATTATTAACAGCAAAACCGGACGGGTTCATACTTCCTATGCGCAGGCTGTTGCGGTAACCGGAAGGCTGAGCAGCAATAACCCAAATCTGCAAAATATTCCCATCAGGAGCGAAAGAGGAAGAGAGATCAGGAAAGCCTTTATTCCGCGTAACGATCAGCGCCTGCTCATCAGTGCCGACTACTCACAAATTGAATTGAGAATTGTTGCCGCCATCAGCGGAGACCCGAATATGTGTGAGGCTTTTCAACAGGGCAAAGACATTCATACAGCAACCGCTGCAAGGGTTTATAATGTACCCGAAGCGGATGTTACCAAGGAGATGCGTTACAAAGCCAAGAGTGTCAACTTTGGGATTATTTATGGCCAGGGCGCATTTGGTCTGGCAGAAAACCTGGGCATCTCCAGAACCGAGGCCAAGGAAATTATTGATAATTACAAAAAAGAGTTTTCCGGTATTACCGCGTATATGGACGACACAATCCGCTTTGCTCAACAGAACGGATATGTACAAACGCTGATGGGAAGAAAGCGTTGGTTGAAAGACATCAACTCTTCTAATTTTACCGTTCGGGGCTTTGCCGAAAGAAACGCCATCAACTCGCCTATCCAGGGTACGGCCGCAGACATGATCAAGCTGGCCATGATCAGGATACACGATGAGATGAAAAAGGGAAGCTGGGAATCAAAAATGATTTTACAGGTACACGATGAGCTGGTATTTGATGCCGTGAAAGCAGAGCTGGATGATTTGAAAAAACTAATCATTGAAAATATGGTGGCCGCCATGGTTTTGCCAAACGGAGTACCCGTTGAAGCAGAACTTGGTGCAGGCACCAACTGGCTGGAAGCTCATTAAATATTTTATATGCCCACAAACGAAGAAACCATCCACCATTTTTATACTGCTTTTCAGCAGTTGGATTATGCTGCCATGCAGCGCTGTTACAGTGATGACGCCGTTTTCAACGACCCGGCATTCGGTCTGCTGGATGCGCACGAAACAAGGGCTATGTGGGAAATGCTTTGTAAAAGAGCAAAAGACTTTTCCCTGACTTACGGAAATATTCAATTATTAGACGAAGAATATGCCACCACCGATTGGGCCGCTTCTTATCTTTTTTCCCGGTCGGGCCGCAGAATTGTAAACAGGATAACTGCGCATATGCGATTTAAAGACGGACTCATTATTGAGCACACAGATGCTTTTGATATTTATAAATGGAGCAGGCAGGCCTTTGGCTTACCGGGGCTGCTGTTGGGCTGGACATCTTTTATGCACAAAAAAATTCAGCGAAAGGCAAAAGCGGGATTGGCAGATTTTATGAACAACTAATCGGGGCGGGCTTTATGGGAATCGATCAATGAAACAAAAACCCGCTTCTTCCCGCTATCAAAACCATCAATTATATGAACTGGTCGTTTTATTTCAAAAGTATCTGGTTGATTGGCGGCAGGTATTTTCTAATAGCCGGTATTGCTTTTGCTTTTTATTATGTGGTTTTCCGCAACAGGTATCTCTACCGAAAAATACAAAGTCGTTTTCCGGGAAAGAAAGATTATCTGCGGGAAATGGGCTATTCCTTTCTGACCATTTGCATTTTTTCCCTTGTTTCTGTTATCCTGTTTACCCACCCTTCGGTAGCTCCGCATACCAGCAGGTATCTCAATATCTCAGATTATGGCTGGGCTTATTATTTTCTTGTATATCCCCTGATGTTTTTTTTGCACGATGCTTATTTCTATCTCACCCATCGCATCATGCACCACAAACGCTTATTCAAATGGTTTCACCTGGTACACCACCAATCAACCAATCCCTCTCCCTGGGCTGCTTATGCTTTTCATCCCCTGGAAGCAATTGTAGAAGTTGGTATTGTGGTAATTTTTATGTTTAGTTTTCCCATACACCGCACACATCTGCTGTTTTTTTTCTTGATGATGATTGTATACAATGTTTACGGTCATCTTGGTTATGAGCTATACCCAAAAGGATTCAGCAAAAGCCGGCTCGGTAAATGGATCAACACTTCTGTTAACCACAACCAGCACCACCAGCATTTTAAGGGTAACTATGGTTTGTATTTTTTAATCTGGGACCGCGTGTTTGGAACCATCCGGGAAGATTATGACGAAAGATTTGAAGAAGTGAAAGCAAGGGCTTAAGCCTGTTTCTTTTTATAAATAGGCACGGTACTGCAGGGTTCTCCATACATAATGCTCTTAACGTAGGGTCTTAATTTATTGGTAATTTCCACATATGCCGTTTCGGGAATTTCCACATCTCCGCAGCCCTTGATTACCACACGCTGGTCGGTAAATGTTTCTCCTTTCACCGATTCCAGGTTTTTTAATAGAATGGTGCTGATCAGTTTTTTCTCGTCTCCAAAAACAACCGAAAGCGCTACCGGTTGCAACTGGCTTGCTACCAGCATATATGCCCACATGGGAATAATGGCATCGGCTGTGCAGGTGATGGCCACGTGGCAGTCCTGGTATTGAGACCAATCGGTTGTTTGAAGAGATGCGCGAAAATCTTTTTCTTTCAGAATCAGGCCCATGAACAAATACGCTTTTAGGTCAAATGTTTTGATGGCCTCTTTGGGATAATATGCTTCCAGGTCAAAGCTGATGATACCGCTTTCTGCCACTTTATTTACAAACAATTCGCTCATGATGTTTCTTTCTGGTGCAAAATTACAAAACAAAGGGTATCCCGCCCTTTCGTTATTGGTAAAAGAAAAGCCCGGCATTTTTTGTACCGGGCTCATTATTAATTAGTTGCGATGTTATTAGTAAAACTTGGCCCTGTTGTCTCTGATGGTGGCCGATTTTCTCAAAGCATCCATTCCTCTGTAAGAAGCCATTTTGGTGGTTTGCAACATACCCTGTTTAACGGTTGCCAGGTCTGCAACCGCTCCTTTGGTACCATTGCTTTCAACTTTGATGGCAAAAACGCCCGTCAGGCCTGCAATGGGATCGCTTGCTTTGCCGGAAAGTGTTTTGTTGAATGCAGCACCCACAATTTTTGGCTCACTGCCAACACCCGGAATAAAGGGGGCAGAATAAGCAAGGCTGTCTGCTTTCATTACCTGTGCTCCTGCACTGGCGGCGTATGATTCCAGGCTATTGCCCTTGAACTTGGTTTCGATGATTTGCTTGGCTTTTTTCTCGTTTCTAACCAGGGTTTCAACGGTTGGTCTTGCTTCAGCTGCGGTCATTAATCCTGCTTTATTAACTGCGGCAATGATGGCCACAACATATTTGTCGCCACCAATCTCCATTGGCTCAGATACTTCACCTGCACCATTTTCGTAAATCCAGCGAATCATTTGACGGCTTTGTCCGAGACCATTGATGTTGTAATCGTTTTGGCGGATATCGCTGGCGCTTAAGACCGGCCTGTTTTCTTTTTGTGCATTCGCAACAAATTTCTTTGCGTCTTTGCTTGCTACAGAAAACTGGGAAGCGGCATTATTGGCGGCAGCCACTGTTTCGTTGCTTGCAACGATTGGTTTGGCGAGATAAGCAATTTTATACACCGGATTGCTGTTTTTTTGCGCCATTATTTCAACATAATGATAGCCGAAATCTGTTTTTACAATTCCTTTGCTGCCAACGGGTTTATCAAAAGCAAAATCATTGAAAGGAATCACCATCTGGCCTTGCGGAAAAAATTCGTATACCCCGCCTTTTTCTTTACTGCCCGCGTCTTCTGAATATTTGGTAACCAGTGCGGCAAAATCTGCTCCGCCTTTAATGGCGGTCTCAATGCTGTCGATTAATTTTTTGGCTGTCGAATCGGGGCGAACCATCTGGCCGCTTCTTGGATCTCCTGTGGAAACCAGGATATGCCTCACTTTCGCGCTGTCAGGCCACTGTTTGGCAGCAACCATTTTGGCGAGCACATAATTGGATCCGTCAACATAGGGTCCGTAAATACCTCCTACCGGAATTTTCACCAATGTGTCTTTATTGGCCTGCTGCATTTTTGCTTTGCTGAAAAAACTGTTATAGTAAGCCAGTTCTGTGCCGGTTTTGTTTAAAAATGCTTCTGCATCTGTTGCGTTCGCGAAATCATTTTTAAGACCCATGATCTGGTTCAGTGTATTGGCAGAATCTGCGCCGTTTGGTGCAGAACTAAAAGTTACAAAAGAGATATTCCTGGTCTCTTCTGTTTTCTCATATTCATTCGCGTGTTTCTTCACGTATGCGTTGATCTCATCATCCGAAACTTTTGCTGTGCTGTCGCTAACAGACATATATGGTACATATACATAAGAGAAGGACGCTACGGCATTGTTGTCGGCATTTGTTTTTTCGGCCAGCCATTTGGGTACATAGGCGGCCTGTATGATCAGGTTCTGGTATTTATTACGCAGGGTTTGCTCAATAGCGGGATTGATGTAAACACTGTTGATCATTTTAATCTGATCGGCATTCTTGCTTTTTTTAATCTGTGCAATTGCCTGTTTTGCATTTTCAACCATGAACACACCGGTTTTGGGATCGGTAAATTCCTGGCGCAGGGGAGAATTGTTGCCAAATAATATATCACTGAGTTCTTTGGGAGAAATTTGCAGCCCCAGCTTATTGTATTCCTGTCCCAGAACGATTCTGTCAACCTCTGCATTCCAGATAGAGCCAATCAGCTGTTCACGCTGCGCTCCCTGTGGGCCATACATACGCTCCTGTAAGGATAATTTTTCTTCAAAGTCGCCCCTTTCAATATTTTCCCCGTTTACTTTTCCAATTACAGAAGTGTTGGAAAATGTACTTCCGCCACGTCTAACACCATCCTGTAGAATAAATGCAATCAAAGCCAATGCGATAATACCGAAGATGATCCAGGCTCCTTTGTCACGAATACGTTGAATTACAGACATAATTGTTTAATTAGTATAAATTAGTTTTGTCCCGATTTT
>JBDKLG010000269.1:0-29163 GCA_039795695.1 Bacteroidota bacterium | reverse complement strand
AGATTTTGGCAATAGTACCCTGAAAGCAGGGTTCATTGCCGAAAGGTTAAAAGTAGAAAATACCGATGGAAAATACATTTCTACTACGCCGCCGGGAACAAGTGCACAAATATTTGACTGGAACAATTTCTTGGGTGTTAACCTCCAGTATAGTGTGTTGCACAGCAACCATCCGCGGTTTCCCAGCAGGGGTTACCAGTTTGTTTCGGGCATCAGCTATAAAAAAAATATAAGCACTGCTAACCGTGATTTTTTTCAGTTAACAGGTGCATTCAGTTTTTACCTGCCACTGGGTAAAATGGTACTGGCACACCGCATTGGTGCCGCAGTAAATATGGGCGACTATGAATTTTACCATGCCAATACCCTGGGTGGGAATGTAAATTTGCGGGGATACCTGAGAACACGGTTCACCGGTACTGCAAGCTTTTTCCAGAATACGGAACTGCGTTTTACTATTGCCGATCTGAAAGGTTTTGTATTCAAGGGGAAACTGGGCGGTTACAGTTTTGTAGACGATGGCCGGGTTTGGGTAAAAGAAGAAGATTCGAATAAAATACATATGGGCTATGGAATGGGAATTTTCTTTGTGCCATTTAATGCAGCTACTTTGAACTTATCCGTTGGCACATCTGGAGAAACAACCATTCTCCGCTTTGGCCTGGCATTTTTTTATTAACCATCCCATTTTTTACACTCTGCAACCCATTCATGAGGCTTTGGCAAAATGCCTTTTATAAGAATGGAATTTGCAAAATGAATACCTGAAAAAAAAGGATTAAAGGCATACATACACAAATATTGATCTGTTTTATATTCAGCGTTTAGTGCTTAACTTCAACCCCATATTTATTCGCTATTACAGTTGAACACAATGGAAAATTCTGAAAACAGGGAAATGCGCATTGTCCGATCCATTAAAGCCTCCGGTAAGCTTATATGGGAAGTATGGACCAGGCCGGAACATATTGCCAATTGGTGGGGGCCGGATGGATTTACCAATACCATTCACAAAATGGATTTTCAGGAGGGTGGGGAATGGAGCTTAACCATGCACGGCCCTGACGGAACCAATTATCCCAACAGGAGCATTTTCAGAGAAATTATTCCGTTCAGGAAAATTATTTTTGAGCATTTTAATCCGCATTTCATTACTACAGTCCATTTTGAACCAAGAGGGGAAGAAATTCAATTAGACTGGCGCATGCTTTTTGATTCGGCAGAAATGCTTGAAATTGTAGTCAAAGCTCATCAGGCAGAAGAAGGGCTAAAACAAAATGTGGACAGGTTTGAAAAGTACCTTGCTAAAATACTCAGTGAATAAAAAAAAATAAAGCACTATGACTAGGCAACCCAAAAAAGAATTGCTGCCTGCAAAACTGGAAGCACTGCTAATCACTTTAAGCACACGTTTCGAAAAAAATATGAGCCGGCACAAAGGCCTGGAATGGGCCAGGGTAAAAGCAAAGCTGGACAAAAATGCTGAAAAACTATGGTCGCTTAACGAAATGGAAGCAAGTGGTGGCGAGCCTGATGTAGTGGGGTATGATAAAAAAAAAGACGAATACATTTTTTTTGACTGTGCCGAAGAAAGCCCCAAGGGGCGAAGAAGTTTTTGTTACGACCGCAAAGCCCTCGATGCAAGAAAAGAGCATAAGCCTGCCAACAGTGTGATGGACATGGCTGCTACCATGGGTATTGAACTGTTAACGGAAGAACAATACCGCGAATTGCAGCAGTTTGGAAATTTCGACACAAAAACATCCAGCTGGATAAAAACTCCTGATGAGATCAGGAAACTGGGGGGTGCTATTTTTGCCGATTATCGTTATGGTCATGTCTTTGTTTACCATAACGGAGCAGAATCTTATTATGCCGGAAGAGGGTTTCGGGGCTCACTTAAGGTGTGAGCATTATAGTCGGTTTTTATGTGCTCACTCAGTTCGGAAAATGAATAGGTAGCCACCCTGGTGATTTTATGTCACCCCTTCGGGGTTTCTTGGGTTTGCTTCCATGTTTTTTATAATAATGCCAGCCCGTTGGGCTTGATTTATTTTACAGTTTTGCTCTCGAAACATTTTGTAGCCTTACTACCTCGCAAAATCATCAATGGACTATAAAATATAATCGCTCATCAATGCAAACCCCGAAGGGATGACATTTTATCGCATTCATATTACAACAATAAGCTTCCAGCACAGTCCCTTTATATCACCCCTTCGGGGTTTCTTGGGTTTGCTTCCATGTTTTTTATAATAATGCCAGCCCGTTGGGCTTCATTTATTTTACAGTTTTGCTCTCGAAACATTTTGTAACCTTACTACCGCGCAAAATCATCAATGGACTATAAAATATAATCACTCAGTAATGCAAATCCCGAAGGGATTTCATTTTACCGCATTCATGTTACAACAATAAGCTTCCTGCATAGGCCCTTTATATCACCCCTTCGGGGTTTCTTGGTTTTGCTTGCTTGTTTTTTATAATAATGCCAGCCCGCTGGGCTTGATTTATTTTACAGCTTCGCTCAGGAGACATTTTATGATCTTACTACTCTCGCAAAAACCATCAATGAACTATAAAATATAATCTCTCACCAATCTAAATCCCGAAGGGGTGACAATCTTATAGCATCATATTACAATAATAACCTTTCACCAATACAAACCCCGAAGGGGTGACATTCTTATAGCATTCATATTATAACAATAACCCTCACCAATACAAACCCCGAAGGGGTGACATTATTCCAACCAGTCAAATAAATATTCCGGCTTATGTTCTATTGCATATTTGGCAAGAAATTCAAGATATTCTTCCTGAAAGGTTTTCTTTTGATGATGTGTTTCCTGGTTTAGAATATAATTGTAAACTTGTTCAATTTGCGAATGTGAATAGGAAAAAGCACCATAACCTTCCTGCCATTGAAACTTACCTTGTACAAATTTCTTCTCATTAATAAATTTTGAGGAATTGTTTTTGACATCCCGAATTAAATCAGCCACCGACATGCTTGGTTTTAATCCTATGAAACAATGCACATGGTCAGAAACACCATTTACGATGATTGATTTTTGTTGCTTTGCCGTTATGATTCCTGAAATGTACTTATAGAGCTCTGCCCGCCAGCTTTTATGAATTAGGTTTTCTCTGCCTTTAACAGCAAATACTACTTGTATATATATTTGTGAGTAGGTTCCTGGCATACTGGTTTATATCACCCCCTTCAGGGTCTGTTGAGTGCTCTTGCTTGATTTTTTATAATAATACCAGCCCGTTGGGCATGATTTCAATATTGCATCCAGGGCTGCTGGTTAAGGGGTAAACAATTCCAATCAGCCTGATGTATCCTGAGTTCCCGGGACTGAATAAAGTTACTAAAATTGATACATGTTTATCCCCATCCAAATCAAAACAGGTTTATTATTCAGTGTTCCGTTTGTCAAAAAAAAAGAGAGGTAACAAACCTCTCTTTCCCAATAACAATTCCAGTTGCCTATCAACAACGGAAAATCTAAAAACTGCATGAATGAAAAATCAAAGAGGCAGAAATAGGGGTGCCAATTCCCCCCGGTCATGGTCCTCTATTTCTGCATAACGGGTAGATCTTTACAAACTACCGGGTTAGTTCTCTTTACTGGACTAAAATTAGGAACTGGTTTTGGACTGGCATACGGGAAAAACCCCGTTTTTTTCCGTGACAGGGTATTTATGCAAAGCCGGCAGCTTTACTGAGAAGCCGGTAAGGTATTGGAAGATACGGTAAACACGCATTTATCAAATACTTACCAGCCCATTCTTAAACGCATACATTACAATCCCAATCCTTGATTGTACCTTCAGTTTCTCGAAAAGGGAGTCGCGGTAGCCGTCAATTGTGCGTGGACTTACCTGCATTTCCCGGGCAATTTGCTGGTGAGTTAATTCGGTGCAGGCCCATTGTATAAAACGGAGTTCCGGGGTATTGAAGCTAATTTCTTCCTGGCTACGGTTTTGCGAAATCATTTCCTGTCCGGCTAATTCATTAAAATAATACCCGTTCCTGTGTACTTCCTGAATGGCCCTGTCCAGCTCACGAGGCTCGGCATCTTTGAGCAGGTAAGCGCGTGCCCCATTATTAATCATGCGCATTACTGCCTGCTCATTGCAAAGCATACTCAGTGCAATCACTTTGATATCGGGCTTTTCCTGCCTTAACCTGCGGGTGGCTTCTATCCCATTCATTAGTTTCATGGTAATATCCATTAGTACAATATGGGGATGCAGGTCTGTTGAATTCAGTTTCTCCATCAATTCCCTGCCATTGCCCGCTTCCATCATAATCTGGTAGCCCCCCATAAATTCCAATAGAAGCCGCATACTATTACGAAGCAATACATGATCATCTACCAACGCAATGCGTATCATAGGCCTAAAAAATTAAATTAACGGTAGTACCAATTCCCTGCTCGCTTTTTATCAAGGCCCGGGCATCAATCATGGCGGCTCTTTGCTGTATGCTTTTTAATCCAATGCCCGGCACAAAACTGCTATTCTTTTGACTGAAGCCCTTTCCATTGTCTGAAATAAGGATATGGTATTCGGAATTTTTTTCAAAAATCTCCACGCTTACTTTATCCGCATCTGAATGTTTTACCACATTATTCAACGCTTCCTGCACCATTCTGTACAGGAATATTATCTTGTTTTTTCCCATCTCAATCCAGGGTACCTGGGTGTGGAAATTTGTGGTAAATATGCCGGATTTATTCAGTTGTATCACCTGCTGCTCAATGGCCTGTACCAGGCCTTTTTCTACCAGTCTGTCTGCATAATAACCCACCCCAATATCCCTCAATTCGGCAATAGCTGTTTTAACCAGTCCTTTCAGGTTATCAATGCTTTCATTTTCTTTTTCTTTTAAAGCAAGGATATTCAGGTTCAACTTTACCAGGCTCAGTATCTGCCCGACATTATCGTGTATCTCCTGGCTCACAACCTGGAAGGTATGGTCCTGCATTTCCAGTTGAGCCTGTAACAAAGCTTGCTGGTATTGGGCTTCCCGCATTTGCTTCTCCACTAAAAAACGCCTTTTGTGCTTCACGTAATTGACGATAACCAAAAAAGTGATGGTGCCAAAAAGCAGGATAAAAGAGCTTCCAAATAAAATAGCTAATATGAAATCACTGTTTTCTTTTTGCATAGGATAATGGCAATAGAGATACTGGAATATAAAACGATACAAAGCAATCTTGGCACAAAATTGTACAGGGGCAAATGAAAAAGACTCAGTTCATTCCGGATGATGAAGGTATACATGGAAAATACAATGCTGTTTCCTGAAAAGAAAATCGACACACCAAATGATATCCAGAAACCGGGTTCATGAATTAATATCTTATCCGTTTCCGGAAAAAATTCAGAAAACAAATACCATAAAGCAATGCCCGTAAGAAAAAATCCGGATGTTAATAAAGTGGTCAAAAAAGTACTGTGGTTAAACCCAAAAAATAATGGTGCAACAAAATAGGCTGTGAGGATAAAAGAAGTTAAAAAAATAACCAGCCATTTGATACTGAATCTTTCGAATAGCTGGTAAAATACATACCCATAAAATATACTCTCAACGATGCTGATGATATAATAAAGAATAAGGTTTGAGCTGTTCCATAATACAAACTTTGATTTGGCCATCAGCTCTGCAAAAAAAATGAATGCCAGAAAAGGCAGGAACCATTTCATAAAACTTTGCCGGATATAGGGATAGTAAATAATCGCCACAACCAGGCTTACCAGTTCTGATATATTGTGCAGGTATTTAATCATTGGATTCTAAAATAAGTACAGCTCCGGCGGAAACTGTACAGCAAGTGCCAAAATAAAAAAACGGTTGTAATTGAACAACCGTTTTTTCACCTTTTTTTGGCTTTCCCAATGAATAAAGAGGCCAATGTTCCCGATTCCCTATTCTACTTCTTTGGTTTCAGGCTTCTTTGATAGTAATCGTTTGGTTTCCAGCAGTTTATCTTCAGCAAAAGCCTTCATATCTCCCTCCAGCCTGTTTTTCAGGTCGGCATTCCATCCGGTAGTAATTGGGCCCAGGTCGGGTTTACCGGCATCGGTCCAGCAGGTAAACCACATATCTGCAATCATGTTGGCAGAAGATACCAGCTGCTCATTAATGGTTAGCCCCAGCTGCAATGCATAGGCTTTGGCAAAAGCCGTTGTATAAGATTTCGACTCCTTGCCCCTTCGTATCTGCGTCCTGAATTTTTGTTCTTCGGTAAATCCTGCACTTACCTGTTTTTCCTTTTCCAGCATCCCAGGCACCAATGCCGCCGCATGCCTTACTGCAGCCCATATTGCTTTCTCCGGTTTTTTGAGGTAAACTGCGCGGTGACTACTGTACAAATGATAGTCTTCTAAATTCAGTTCCGGTATCATCGATTCCCATAAACTGTGCAGGCCTTTCTGGTTGGTTAATTGCCCGTCGTAATTAACGGTGGTATGCAGGGGTACATGGGCATCGGCAATATAATGACCCATATCGGCAGCATAAAAAAGAATGCTGTCTTTATTACCCGATGCAAAAGCAGCCGTTAGTTTCCCTTTCATGTAAATAATATGGTAGGGCACATAACCGTATTTAAGCAGGCTGTCTTTGCTGTATTTTTTTTGTGCAGATGCCCAGTCCATGGGCATTTTATTGGCCGCATTCGAACCATACATTTCCAGATCGATGAAATGTTTGGAAGCTTCGGTACTGTCGTCGTTTCGGCGAATATCGGGTCTTACGGCATTGTTGACCAGGTTCTCAAGGTTGCGGTAGAAAAAAGGTTGAAGGGCATCGGGCAATTCATAGACTGCCAGCTGCTGTACAGTTTTGTGTACCAGGAAACCCCAGCCGGAACAAAGGGTTAAAGCAAGAAAAATAACGATGAAGGGGGTGATTCTTTTCATGAAAGACATTTAAAAATTTAGTTTTGCTTTAAAAATTTAACGGTCGGCGGTCAGTTCCTGCGCCCGGCTATTGCTGCGGTCATCCAAGCTTTAATCCTGAAACTGAGATACCTGGCCTGGCCAATTGTTTTCCAGTCCTGCCATTAAGCCGCGAATTTATTACAAAATCATACCGCTGCTGTAATAATTAGGTGAATGAGACTACTAACCTGCTATCAAACAGAAAATTAACGGTTACATTTGAATACAATCTGACTATTATGAGTAAAATCCTGGAACTGCATAACCTGAAAAAGTATTATGCTACGCAAAAAGCGGTGGACGATATCAGCTTCTCCATTGAGCAGGGAAGCATTTTTGGCTTATTGGGCCCCAATGGAGCCGGAAAAACCACTTTGCTTAGAATGATTACCGGTATTTTCTACCCCGATAGTGGTGATATCCACTTCGACGGTAAGGCTTTTGACCCATTGAATGATATTGTAAAGATTGGCTATATGCCCGAAGAAAGGGGCTTGTACAAGAAAATGAAAATAGGCGAACAGGCACTTTATCTGGCACAGTTAAAGGGTTTGAGCCGTTCCGAAGCCATGGGCAAGATCAAATTCTGGTTCAAAAGACTGGAAATGGACAGCTGGTGGAATAAAAAAGTAGAGGACCTGAGTAAGGGTATGAGCCAGAAATTACAATTTGTAATCACGGTTTTACATGAGCCCAAACTGATCATATTGGATGAGCCTTTCAGCGGCCTCGATCCGGTAAATGCCAACCTCATCAAAGATGAGATTTATGGTCTTTCTCAAAGGGGCAGTACCATTATTTTCAGTACGCATAGAATGGAACAGGTAGAAGAAATCTGCGACCACATCGTTTTGGTAAATCTTGGCCAGAAAATACTGGATGGTACCGTAGGTGATATCAAACAGCAGTTCAAAGAAAATAAATTCGGCATCAAACTGGCAGGTATTCCTGCTAATTTGAACAGCCCCAGTTTTGATATTGTTGATGAGAAAGCCAACCGTTTTACCGTTAAGATCAAAGAGGGTTTCAATAGTAATGATGTATTGCAGTATTTTATTCAGCAGAGTGTGCTCGTTGAATCATTCAATGAAATTCTGCCTTCTCTGAATGAGATCTTCATCAATCTGGTAGAAGGTACAAAAGCCACCACCAGGGCATTTCAGCCGATTAACAACTAAACAACCCATTCAACCAAACACACTAATCGCATTTTATGAATAAGACCTTACTCATCATACAAAGGGAATACCTTACCAGGGTTAAAAACAAACGTTTTGTTTTAACCACCATCCTCATGCCCTTATTAATTGTGGTATTGATTGCCGGAACAACTTTCTTATCCATCAAAGGGAAAGATGAACATAAGATTGCTGTAGTTGATGCCAATAATTTTTTTAAGGATAACCTGAAAAGCGGTAAAAACATACAGTTCGAGTTTCCGCAGGGCGTGGATACTTCCAATTATCTATACAAAGGCTTTACCGATATCATCCTCATTCCCAAATTCGAAGGAACGGAAAAAACCAACTATATTATCCGCTCCAAAAAAAGCCTGAGCATTATTACCGAAAGTGAAATAAGCGACAAGATCAATGCTGCCATTGAAGACAATATGCTGCAGAATGCCGGTATCAAAAAAGCACAACTCGACTCCATTCACAAACAATCGCAGTTTGCCGAGTTAAAAGCCGTTGAAGAGAATGGCAAGGGCACACAGGAAAGTAATTCTGCTCTTGCTTATGGTATTGGATTTGGCAGCGGTATGCTTATTTATATTACCATGTTTATTTATGGTGCCATGGTAATGCGTGGGGTGATGGAAGAAAAAACCAATCGTATTGCCGAAGTGATGGTAAGCAGTGTAAAGCCTTTCCAGCTGATGATGGGTAAAATTGTTGGCATTGGTGCGGTAGGTCTGACGCAGTTTTTAATGTGGGTCATACTCATCATCGGGCTTTCCACAGCCGCTCAGGCATTTATTCCACACGATGTAATGCAACAGGTAAGCAGTTTGCAGCAGGCCAACGGGCAATTGCCCGGAGCAGGTGCCGGTATGGTTAAAGCAAGCGATGCTGCCCAACAGATTTATAAAGTACAGCATACCATCAGTACGGCTAACTGGCCTGCAATCATCGGTTGCTTTATCTTTTATTTCCTGGGTGGATATTTATTTTATGCAGCCCTTTTTGCAGCCGTAGGCAGCGTGGTAAATGAAGACCCCCAGGATGCACAAAGCCTGATGCTTCCCATTACCATGCCCATTATTTTTTCTTTTATCATCATGAGCAATGCTGTTCAGGATCCCAATACACCCATGGCTGTATGGGCCAGCATCATCCCCTTCAGTTCACCCATGGTTATGATGGCAAGAGTTGCCTATGGCATTCCCGGAACGGTTCCCTACTGGCAATTAGCCCTCAGCATGGTATCCCTTATCGGCGGATTTCTCCTGACCACCTGGGTTAGCGGAAAAATTTACCGCACTGGTATCCTGATGTATGGAAAGAAAGTAAACTGGAAAGAGATGAGGAAATGGGTAATGAGGCGGAGTTAGTTACCAGGCATCCTTTACACAGAAAATATTGTTCGCTGATCTTTATCCATTTCCTGATTATTTCAGGGTTTGTCTTTGTACTACTAATGCCGGGTGGTTTTAAGGGCCATAGCCTACTGCGCCAATGAAATCCTTACATTGATTCCGGCCCTGGTATTCGTGATTGGTGCCGATGTGGAAATATACGGAGTCACTTTTCGCTGATCGAAGAAGAATTTCACATTGATTCGGTTATTGATTACATAATCGATGGAAGGAAGAAGGGAAAACTCTTTTTGTCCGCCTGTGCCATAGGCATTCGACTGGTCCAGTCTGCTATTGCTGGTAGCCATATCACGCATGGTTATATCGAGCCGGAAATTCAAATCGTTCTCCAGTTTTTTTCCTTTGGTGCCGGGTATGGTAAAGGGCAGTTTTACTCCTTTCTTCCTGAAACCTACCCCAATATTCCATTCGGTATTACGGCTTTCCGTAAGCTGGTAGTCAATCAAACTCAGGCTTAATAATCGGCTTTTTCTGTATTCAAATTTTACATTCAACTGATCATTTGTGGTTAGATCCATCCCTATCAGGGGTTCAAAGCCTTCTTTGAGGGTAATATTCGGTACCAGGAAATAAGGAATATAGTTTCCGCTTACAGTGTCTACAAACCCGGGAGCACTAAACCTGAAGGGGTCCTGGTACAGCAGCGCGCTATTGAAACTATTCATACTTAGTGTTCCGTTGTATCCATGTGTAATCACGATATTATTGAATATGCGCGCTATCGCCGGGGCTTTGCTAAGGCCGGTATAAGTCAGCTTCCAGTTGGGTTTGGGCATATATCCGCTGAATGGATTGGCACTGATATTTGGATTAGACTGTTTCAATAAAGAAATACTGTTCGGATCTTTTTTGGTATAGGCTGCTATAAAAGCAGGTACCAGCACATCCTGTGCGTAACGGTTATAACCCTTGGCATAACCATCTGCCGTAAATTTCTGACCCGCCGGAAGTGCCTGCCAGTAAGGGTTTGCTTCTGCCACCCTTCTGGAAATAATCAAGCGGTTATCCTGGAATGTTTTGAAAGTTTCTGAAATTTCATTCGGATTCTGGCTGCCAAACAAAGTGTTGAATGCGATATAGGAAATACTGAATCCACCATTTGCTGCGGGGCTTAAATGCCGCAGTCCTGTACTACCGGTAGTATCCTTGTATAATTCCGTATAGTCTTTTGTGAATGTTTTATCCAGGTTGATATCAATCATCAGCTCCCTGATGGGCTCCAGCTGCGCAGTAATATTAAAACGCTGTTCAAATGATTGTTTGTACAGGAAATTGAAGGTACTGTCGCGCGTCATCAAACCCTGCTCTCCCTTTCTGTTCAGCCAGTTGGAATCGGGTTGTTTACCAAAAATATAATCCAGTCCCGGTGCCATCGTGCTCCAGTTCTGTCCCAAAAATTTGGTACTGTCTTTATAACCGGGTACACGGCTCTTGTAATTTTCGCCATATTGCAGGTTTACATTTCGTACCATGGTAATAATTTTACCTGCGGCTCTGGTAAACCCGTTCAGTTCAACAGGCTGGTTGGCATTTTGCATTTTTTCTGCATTTCTTGCGTCACGTTTCATCTGGCGCCATTTTTTT
Source organism: Bacteroidota bacterium (assembly GCA_039795695.1). Classification (GTDB taxonomy): domain Bacteria; phylum Bacteroidota; class Bacteroidia; order Chitinophagales; family Chitinophagaceae; genus Sediminibacterium. The sequence continues at coordinate 18,020 of JBDKLG010000269.1, read as the reverse complement.
AATGCCTCCCTTCTTTTCTTTCCTTTCAACCCTTTGGTCACTTCTTCCTTTGTTGGAATTGTTATTCCAAGTGCATTGGGCTTCTTAGGCACATCTTTTACATCTGCCGGTTTCTTGGGATCGGTTTTTGGTTTGGGGGAAGGTATGTTATCCAATGCCCGCAGCCATTTCGACTTTGCATACAAACTTGCAAAATTAAACTGTGCATTCAAATTGTTCTCCTGTGAGTTCTCAATTACATTACCCAGGTTCAAAGCCAAACGGCTTGCCCCCACCCAGTTATAAGAAGTTCCATAACTGTACCGTGCATTAATCCAGTCGGTCAATGGCAGTTTATTCAAAGGAATATTATAGTTTAAAGTAGCTTTCTGCTGGTAGAGTGTATTCCTTCCCCCACTCAGGAAATTATCCCGCACTGTATCTTTCTTTTCTTTCGTATCAATTCTTCCGGCTGGCTCATCCACCCTTGCATTGTTCACCGCATTGAAATCAACATTTAATGAGCGGGTAAGGTCCCAGCGCATTCCATAAAAACGGTCATAGGTAAAATATTTATCGTAAGTGGTATCTACCCTGTCTACCTTGCTATCGATGGTATTCACTATTCTCGGAATAAACTCGGCAAACTGCCGATTGACATCTGCCCGGAAACTCAGGAAGGATGGTCGCAAATTGAAGTTGAAATCCCTGATCAAAGCCAGCCAGGGCGTTTGTGTTTTGATGTATTTTCTGAAAGGTTCTATGTACTTGCTCTGCCCCGAAAAACTATAACCAAGGCCCCCACGCTTTTTTGTAACCGTGTTTTGTAATATGACCGGACTATTCTGGGTAATCTGCGAATACGCATAACTGAAATCGAAATTACCGATGCTCAGCAGATGGGGTTTGCTGCTTGCAGGCGTAAACCGCACATTGGTTAAATTAAATGTTTTGATGGTGGTTTGATCCAGGGCTGCATTTCGGATCGAGTCCTGTTTTTCTTTGGGAGAATTGTTCAGCTTTTCCTTGTACCTGATATCCAGGTCATAGGGATCAAACTGCGGCGTTAAAACAGTTCTGTTAATCCCTGCATACAATGGAAGGGATAACCTTGTTTTTTTGGGCAATAATTTTCCGGCATCAATATTTGTGGCAATATCAAACTGAACCAGGTTTTCCTTGGCTCTTTCATTCACCCTTTGTTCAATATTACCAAAACCCTGGGTATGTGTATTGGCCGAAACCGTTAGTGTACCAAGGTCTGCAAGGGTTAGGTCTACCCTTCCCAATGCTGCCCATCCTCCGTTTTCATCCAGCTGTGACAAACGCAGTTCATTCACCCACACTTCTGTACTTATAATTGCTCCGTCCTGCTTCAATGGATTTTCAATGGCTACCATAATACCCCGTACTTCACCAAGATTGGGGTTACCTAAAATTGAAAATGTTTTATCGCCTGCTTTCTGCCTGAATATATTTACTACAGAAAGACCGGCATTGTTCCGCTTCAGTTTTAAGTCGATCAGATCACGCAATGAAAAATCCAGGTCGTTTTCAACGGGCCATACTTTTTCCTCCTGCCCCTTCGGATAAGTGCCCGGTGGAGTAATTTTGAGCGGGATTTTTATTTCATAATAATTATTCAGGAAGTCCTGGCCAATCCTTACAATTGCATTCAATTCGCCATCTTTCAATACGCGCTGCCCGGGAACTGATTCGGCATGGATATACATCGCCAGTTTTCCATACTGCCTGATATCGAGGTTAAGTGTTTTGAAAACACCTCTTGCATCGCCGGATACCAGGTTGGATATTTTCAAACTGAGCGACTGTTCATTTTGCTGCAGGTTCACACCGTTATTACTCAGAATCTGCACCCGCTCTACATTTGGCGGCATCAGGTAGTTAACCGGTTGTCTGCTGCCATTCTCTTCGAGGTTAACGGCCAGGGTATTTAAAATGGTTCCTGCTGCATTGTTGATGGGTGTATAGGAACCCGTAGTATCTACATTATAAGTAAACTGCCTCCACTGGTTTCTTACCAGATCAAATCTTGCCATACGCAATACCACAGAGTCGTCAAAATCTGTCAGGTACATCCGTACAAAACGAATGGATTTGAAATCGGGTATATTACCCACTTTTCTCGTATAGCCTTTTACCGGAACACGAAACAGGAACCAATTCTCCTGGCGGCGTACCCCATCTGCAGAATTAACCGTTACCAGTTTTTTATCGGTAATATAGGGGGTAACACCTACATCCATTCCCGGTTTTAATTCAATGCCGTATTCATAATAAGATTCTGTTTCATTCAAAGTATTATCCCTGTTCAAATCTTCATTATCGGGATACAATGTTGCCGCCGAAGTAAACTGGCTATTGTTATTGGCCGCAATGGGTGAATTGCCCTGTGGGTTATTGAAATTTTTATACCTCCCCAGAATGCCCGTTCCCAAAGGATCAAAGCTGGGGTCGCGGTACCATTTATAGTTATCACCTGATGGATCATTCAGGGAGTTTTGGTAAAGCGATGATGTGGCACCAAAATTGTTGGAAATTCTTTGCAGGATATAGTCTTTTTTCTTTCGCTCATCGCTATCAGTAAGGCCATCAAATCCAATATCCTGGTAAGGCCTGTCATCGGGATCATTACTAAATGCCTGGGTAATCTGGATAGGGTTAACCGGTGTTCTTCCCCAGGTATTTGAACTGTCTACTGCGGTAGGAATTTTAGGCGTATTCATTCCGTTTTCATAAAATCTTTTTCCATCTTTCAGAATGTCTTCGCTTACATTACCGAAGTTCAGAAACATTTTACCTCCTCTGCTACCCGGCAATTTGATGAAGGGGTCCTGTAACCAGAATTCAATGTATTCAATATTACCCGTTTCAAAATCCGTTTGATCAATCGCCCGCATCAGCCCCCCCCAGCGTGATGCAGGTCTGCTAAGCCTTCCGTTCGCATCGATTTCTCCTTTTCTGTATTCAAAATTATATGGGCCCTTGTCTTTGGGATAATAAGCCAGGTCGAAAGTGGAGGATTGTACATCGGTGATATTGGTGGTACGCTGTGGAAATAATTCATTGGTATATACCTGCCTTACCCGCGGATCACTCAGCTCTGCAAGGTCGCGGCGCAAAGGGTTATTCGGACTGTTCTTATCCTGCAGATTCGGTTCAATATTATACCATGCCAATTTCGCACGATTGAAATTATAATCGATCGAATCATTTAATGTTGCTTCCGGAAAATTAGGATTGCCCTGTGGGGTAGAAGCCAGTGCCCATGCCACAAGAGGGAAACGGAGGTCTATGCTTGTTCTGGTTCCTTCAAAGTCATCAATAAAAATTAATCCCTGATCCCCTTTACCAATTTGTGGCGGATGACCCGGATCCAGTAATGCAGCTTCTCCATAAGCTGTAATGGATGATTTTGCCCTGGTAGAATAGAAAGGAAGTTTATCCAATAACCTTGTAAGACCCGGTAAATCTGAGCGATAGCTTGCATCAATGCCATACATGGTATTTCTGATGGGGTCTTCGCCATAACCCATTTTGGTAAAGAAGGGCCTTTCAGATAATCGCACAACCGACCCGCCAATGGTTAGTTTTTTATTCGCCCGGTAATCCAGTCTTAATCCCAGAAATCCTCTTTGCTGAACACCAAATCCCGCATTGTTTTCGAAAGAAATTTTTACGGGTATATTGGAGCTGAGGATACCTGAATTTAAAATTTTTACCTTACCCAAATTGTAATCAACCGTATAATCAATGCCTTCTTTTAATATCTGTCCCCCGGCAGTAACGGTAACAGACCCCTGTGGTACATTATAAGCACCCAGGTCAAGTTCAGATCCGCCTGCACTTCCTTTTACCTGTCCCTGCATTACAAAGCGATTCAGGTTGGCATAGGTTTGTGCGATGGCTTTGATGGAATCATACAATTGATAATACACATATTTTTTCCTGATACTAGCCGGCTGCCCCGAAAATGCAAGCGTATCAAGGTCTCTGCCAAATGGCTCCAGCACGGGGAAAATGATTCTGCCCATTGTTGGCAGCACGGTAAACCCTTCTACATAGTCAAACACCCCATCAGGCTGCGGGTCGTTACGGTTATTCAGCCGGTCCAGTTTCAGTATCCGCAGCAAAGAAACTCCGTCTACTTTTGGTGAAGTTTCAGGAAGGTATCTTTTCAATCCGCCACTGGGTTCTTCATAAAGGATATTCAGTTTGAAATCTTCCCGTTGTATACCCCCGAATAAATCGAGCGAATACACATTCTTCATCATCCATCCCCAGGTGGGCAGTTCAATTCTTTGGGATGTGGCTTTCAATAATTTCAGGAACAACACTTTCTGTACTCCGCGGGTAGAATCCAGGGCAACGTCCTGAGAAAATTCTCCCACCTGGTATACCCTTCCATTATAAGTGTATTGGAATGCAACGGCCAATACTTCATCTGCCTGCAATTGCGCATTGACCGATAAAAATCCCACCTGTGGATTGAAATAATATTCTGATGGATTTAATTTCCGGGCAAATGTTTTTTCATAATCGTCTACCGGTTTCAACCCCTTGGCCAGCAAAAATGAATTGATGGCAGAAGGGTTTCTTGCATTCGGGTTTCCTGCCAGTGAGGCATACAAATCGTTCACGCCATTGGCAGGTAAGGGGCTATTGGTTAAGGGTCGTATATTGGGGTTATAGGGCTTGGGCTCTGCAAGATCCATCAGGCCTACAATATCGCGGGCATCGGTAGTGGCACCGGTTCTGTTGGTTACCCATACTTCCATGCGCTGAATCTGTACCTGCGAATTAACCACCGGTAAATTCGCCATGGTTTTGTTGTAGTTTTCTTTAAAAAACTGACCCAGCAAGAAGTGCCTGTTCTCTTCATATTCATCCAGCTTTTTTTGGAAACTCTGTGTAGATACACCACCCGATAATCCTACCGACTGCCTCGTAGAACGCTGGCTTGCTACTGCGGCAGTTACATAGAGTTTACCAAACTGCAATTGTGTTTTAACACCAAACAGGTTTTGCGCACTGGGTATTAAAGTGCTTCTCGACTGAAAAGAAATATTTCCTGCTTCCAGGCTTTTGATGAGTTCATCGTCCATCCCTTTATAATCCAGTTTCACCTGGTTATCGAAACCGAAATTGGAAATGGTGCTGTAATTAATCGGGAATTTTAATTTGTCGCCGATATTGGCATTCACATTCAGCTTGGCATTCATGTCAAAATCGAATCCGCCGTTTTTGCGTGCCCGTTCGGGTAATGTAGGGTTTTCAATATTCTGGCCCTGGTAACCTGCCATAATATTTACTTCACCGGCGGGTTTGATGTCAATTTTTAAACCATTGCCTGATGTACCGAAAATCCTGTCGAAAAGGTTATCATAAATCCGCATTTTTGGACGCGGTGTTTTCAGGTTGAGGGCAGTAAGTGCAGCCGCTCTTTTCCTGAAATAATCCGATTCGGCTTTTTTCGCCTCTAAACGCCAGAATTCATCATAAGTTAATATCGTAGGAGTACGGTAATAACTGTTGCCGATTTTTTCGGTGATATAGTATTGCTTCGTAAGCGGATCGTATTCAATATTTCTTTTGATGAGTGAAGTATCGCGTAGGTCAAAAGGATTCTTGCTTTGGGTAGACAAAGGATCCCCTCTCCTGTCACTGATGGGATAGTGCACAGAATCTTTTTGCTGTGCCAGGGTGGTCAAACCCAACAGCAGCAACACAAAACAGGGAATACAATTTCTTATTGCCTTCAAACAGTTAAACGGTTAATTACAGGGTAATAGGTAAATAGTAACTGGTTAGGTAGAAGTGGAGGCTATAGACTAAAGATTTTTAAGTGCTTGTTTAATAATTTCTTCCAAGGAACTGCTTTCCGGTAAATTACTCATTGTTTTTTTAACTGCCTGCTCTGCCATTGGCCTTCCGATGCCCAGCGCAATCAATGCATTCACTGCATCCGCAGATTCAGAGGAAATACCTGTTAACGCAAAACCCGCTTCAGGGCTCTGCTTGCCCAGCTTATCCCTTAACTCTACAATCAGTCTTTCAGCCGATTTCTTACCTATCCCTTTGATACTCTCGAGCTGCCGGGTGTTGCCCTGAACAATGGCCCGGGTAATTTCATCCGGCCGCATACCTGACAACATCATCCTGGCTGTTGCTGCACCTACACCGGAAACACTGATTAACTGCAAAAAAATTTCCTTTTCCGCCAGTTCGGCAAAACCAAACAATGTTTGCGCGTTTTCCGTAATATGAAGATAGGTAAAGAGCTGCCCTGAATCCTTGTTACTGATGGCAGAATAAGTATTCAGGCTTATTTGCAGGTCGTATCCCACCCCATTCACATCAACCACTACTCTGGCAGGAGTTTTTACCGCAAACTGTCCTCGTACAAATGCTATCATAATAACCTATCAAAAATAGGTGATAAAATCTTAGTTTTTATACGTATTTTTATAAAAAAATTGTACGTATGGGTGCTAAATTAACCCTGTCGATCGATGAAACCGTGGTTGCTGAGGCAAAAGAGTATGCAAGGGAATCGGGCAAAAGTCTTTCAAAAATCATTGAAGACTACTTACGCGGGTTGAAAAACAAAAGAAAACTGCTTAAAAACGAAGATACCCCCCCTGTTTTAAAACGCCTGCATGGCTGCATTAAAGTGGAAATCAACAGAGATTACCAGGAAATTTATGCAGATGCCCTACTGGAAAAATACAACAACCCATGAATGTGTATTTAGATACAAATGTGGTATTGGACCTGCTTTTGGCAAGAAAGCCATTTGACCAGGATGCTGAGCAAATATTCCGCCTAATCATGGATAAAAAAATTGTTGCACATTTGTCGGCAATTAGTTACGGGCAGATTGGGTATTTTCTTGAAAAGGGGCTTAGCAAAACTCACGCAAGAAACAGATTGAGAGATTTACAGCAAATCACAGAAACAGTTGCCATTGACGACAAGACTGTTTCAATGGCAATAGCTGCGGATTTAAGCGATTTTGAAGATGCCCTGCAATTTGCCTGTGCATGTAAAGTAAAAAACCTGCACGCATTGATAACCAAAAACAGCAAAAATTTCAGGAATAAGGATATAGTTATTTTAACAGCAAAAGAATTTTTAAACGATTTCAATAATTAATATGTCGAAACTTACAGCAGCCATTACAGCCGTTGGCGGATATGTTCCCGAAACCAAACTCACCAATTTTGACCTGGAAAAAATGGTCGACACCAATGATGAGTGGATCCGTACCCGTACCGGTATTTCAGAAAGAAGGATATTAAAAGAGCCCGGAAAAGGCAGCAGCGATATGGCAGTACCCGCGATTCAGGAACTGCTTCGTAAAAAAAATATGGATGCAACAGAAATCGACTGCATCATCTGTGCTACCGTTACACCTGATATGGTATTTCCTGCCACAGCCAATATCATTTGCGACAAACTGGGTGCGGTAAATGCCTGGGGATATGATATGAGTGCGGCCTGCAGCGGTTTCCTTTATGCACTAACCACCGGCGCAATGTATATTGAAAGCGGCCGCTATAAAAAAGTAATTGTAGTAGGCGTAGATAAAATGAGTTCGATTGTTGACTATACAGACCGCGCTACCTGCATTATTTTTGGCGATGGTGCCGCTGCCGTTTTGCTCGAACCCGCTACTGAAGGCAATGGCATCCTCGACAGCATTCTTCGCAGCGATGGAAGCGGCCGTCAGTACCTGCACATGAAGGCAGGAGGTTCGGTAAGGCCCGCATCAGTGGAAACCGTACTGGCCAAAGAACATTATGCTTTCCAGGATGGACAGCCCGTTTTCAAATTTGCGGTAAAAGGGATGGCTGATGTGAGTGCGGAATTACTGGAACGCAATAATTTAACCGGTGATGATATTGCCTGGCTCGTTCCCCACCAGGCCAACCTGCGCATTATTGATGCCACAGCCAACAGAATGGGGCTGGACAGAGATAAAGTGATGATTAATATCGAAAAATACGGGAATACAACAGCAGCAACTATCCCACTCTGCTTATGGGAATGGGAAAGCCGGCTTAAAAAAGGCGATAACCTGGTATTGGCAGCTTTTGGCGGTGGTTTCACCTGGGGTGCTACCTGGATCAAATGGGCTTATTAAATCATCCCGCTATTTTATTAATCCCCTTTCGAGGGGATTTTTCTTGTCGTCATCCACTAAATGACCGTTTAATGCTATTTTTGAAAGTACCCATTCGGGTTCCATCAACTATTCAGCATGAACAAAAAAATTCCCCTTACCGGCATCAGCTCTGTGGCTTTGCATGCCGCAGGCCATGATAATGCAGATGATGCACATCTGACACCTATTTATGCCAGCTCTACTTTTACATTTGGCTCTGCACAACAGGGTGCAGACCGTTTTGCAGGTGCCGACAAAACAAGGGTGTATAGCCGATGGGGGAATCCAACATTTACAGCTGCCGAAGAAACCATTGCCGCATTGGAATCCTTTGGCATCAAGGACTCAAATGGGGAACCGCTGAAATTAAAAGCCCTGCTACATTCCAGCGGACAGGCAGCCATGACTACCCTTTTTCTGAGCACACTTAAAGCAGGCGATACGGTTCTCTCGCATTTTGCCTTGTATGGCGGAACACATGAACTACTCAACAAAGTGCTTCCGGATACCGGCATCAACGCATCTATCATCGACATGCGCAACCCGGCACTGGTGGAAGATGCCCTGAAAAAAAACAGTTCCATCAAACTCATTCATATTGAAACCCCCGCCAATCCTACTATTCAATGCGTAGACATTGAAGCAATTACCCTGCTTGCTAAAAAATACGGTGCCCTTGTTTCAGTAGACAACACATTTGCGACACCTTATTTACAACAGCCTTTTAAATACGGTGCCGACTTTGTATTTCACTCCACCACCAAATTTCTGAACGGGCATGGAACAGCCATCGGCGGGGTGCTGCTGGGTAAAGACCTCGAATTCATGCGTACCAAAGTTTGGAAATGGCATGTACTGCTGGGAGGTAATTCCAATCCTTTTGACGCATTTCTTTTAACACAGGGAATAAAAACCCTGGAATTGCGTATGGAAAAACACTGTTCCAATGCAGCCCGGGTAGCCGAATATCTCTCCAAACACCCTGCCATTCAACAGGTCAATTACAATGGACTTAGCTCCCATCCGGATTATGCTGTTTCACAAAAACAAATGCGCCATCCAGGAGCATTGATGAGTTATGAATTAAAAGGCGGACTGGAAGCCGGTAAAAAATTCATTGATGCCCTGCAAATTTGTGTACGGGCAGTTTCCCTGGGAACCCTTGATACGCTGGTATCTCATCCTGCAAGTATGAGCCACCGCGGATTAACAACTGAAGAAAGATTACAGTTTGCCATCACCGATGGTTTAATAAGAATGAGTGTGGGTATTGAAAATATTGAAGACCTGCTGGCAGATCTGGAAAATGCATTATCCAAGGTTTAAGCTTAACCGGAAAAATTGGCACCAACCATCAAGTATTTACATGTAAATGACTTCCCTTTTCAAAACCTATGCTATGAAAAAATTATTTGCCACAATTGGTTTACTATTGTTTGTTGCTTTTTCCTTCGCACAGAAAAAAGCGAAACCGGCTATTGCAGCTGACCGTTTTGCAGGACTGGATACAGCATTTGAAAGGGTTTTAAAAGACTGGCATGCGGCAGGCTTTGCTGTAGCAGTGGTTGAAAAGGATAAAGTAGTATATGCGAAAGGGTTCGGTTACCGCGATTATGAAAAAAAATTACCCGTAACCACCAATACTTTATTTGCGATTGGCAGCTGTACCAAGGCTTTTACTTCTTCCATCATTGGTTTATTACAAAAAGAAGGAAAGCTGGAACTGGACAAACCCGTAAGGAATTATCTGCCCGATTTGAAATTCTATAATGACGACATGAATGACCATATCATATTGAGAGATATGATGTCGCACCGGACAGGGTTGCCCAGGCATGACTATTCCTGGTATGCTTTCCCAAGTTCGTCGAGGGATAGCCTTTTAAGGAGGATCCAATTCATGGAACCTAGTTTTGGCATAAGAGAAAAGTGGCAGTACAATAATTTCATGTTTTTATTGCAGGGCATGGTGGCACAAAAAATTACCGGTAAGAGCTGGGAAGAGAATGTTAGTGAAAAGATTTTCAAACCATTGGGCATGAGCAGTTCCAATTTTACCATTTCCGCCCTGGAAAAGAATGAGGACGCGGCTTTGGGGTATGGCATCAAAAAAGACAGCATCATCAACAAACTGGACTATTACCACATAGATGCGATGGGCCCTGCAGGCAGTATCAACAGCAATGTGCTGGAAATGGCCAAATGGGTCACAACCTGGATCAATGGTGGTAAATTCAATGGCAAAGAAATCATACCCGCCTCCTATATTACAGAAGCCATCAGCTCTCAGATGGTAGTGGGTCCGGGAGTTCCCTCCAAAGAAAAACCTGATGTATTCTTTACCAATTACGGGTTTGGCTGGATGCTGGGATCCTACAAAGGACATTACAGAGTGGAACATGGCGGCAATATTGATGGCTTTTCTGCCAATACTTCCTTCTTTCCAACCGATAGTATTGGCGTGGTGGTATTAACAAACCAAAACGGTTCAACGGTAACTTCTATCGTAAGAAACCTGATTGCCGACAGGCTGCTGGGTCTTCCTTATTTTGACTGGAACAGCGATATCAAGAAAACAACTGATAAAGCAAAAGCAACCGTAAAGGAAGCCGAGAAAGCAAAATCAAGCAACAGAAAAGAAAATACCCAACCATCACATCCACTAAAAGACTTTGAAGGATTGTACAATCATCCAGGCTATGGAAGTTTTGAAGTGTTTACAAAAGAAGATTCGCTTTTTGCCAGACTGGGAAAAAATATGCTTTGGTTAAGGCATTACCATTACGATATATTTGAGCCATTCAATAAAGATCCCAAAGATGGGATTGATACCACCGATAAAAGCAATCTGCGCTTTCAGTTTCAAATGAATGAAGCAGGCGATATTGTAGCTGTAAGCCAGGCCCTGGAAGCAACCCTTCCGCCGCTGAAATTCAATAAAACACCCAGGCCAAAAGAAATTACCAAAGAAGAACTGGTTAAATATATTGGCGAATATGATTTAAGTGGGGCAGCTGTTGTGAAAGTGTACATCAAGGATGAAAAAAAATTATATGTGCTGGTTCCCGGACAACCCGACTATGAATTAATGCCAGTTGATAAAGACAAATTTTCCTTCAAAATACTGAATGGGTATTTCATCCAGTTTACCCTGAATGATAAAAATGAAACCATTGAACTCACTTTTATTCAGCCAAACGGAAACTTTAAAGCGAAGAAAAAATAAAGCATGAAAAAAAACTTACTCCTCATTTTATGGGTTGGCTGCCTGATCAGTTGCTCCACAAAAAAATACGATACCATCATCCGTAACGGAACGGTTTATGATGGTAGTGGAGCTGAGCCTTTTAAAGCAGATATCGCCATTCTTCACGATACCATTGCATTTATTGGCGACCTCTCAAAAGAAAGCGCTAAAAGCGAGATTGATGTAAAAGGAATGGCTGTATCGCCGGGATTCATCAATATGATGGGACATTCGGAAGAATCGCTTTTTCAGGATGGCCGTGCCCAGAGCGATCTGAGACAGGGTGTTACCACGGAGATTTTCGGGGAATTCAGCATGGGCCCTCTCAATAACCGGATGAAGGAACAGCAGAAAAAAGGGCAGGCAGATATCAAGTACGATGTGAACTGGAACAGCCTGGGAGAATACATGCAGCTGCTTGAAAAAAAAGGCATTTCCTGCAATATTGCTTCCTTTATTGGAACAGGTATTGTTAGGCAGAACATTATTGGGGAAGACAATAAACGCCCCAGTTCCGCACAACTGGACAGTATGAAACTGCTGGTAAAACAAGGTATGGAAGAAGGAGCACTCGGCATTACCAATGCACTTATCTATCCTCCTGATTTTTTTGCGCAAACAGATGAACTGATTGCATTGGCCAAAGAAGCTTCCAGGTATGGAGGCACTTATACCAGCCATATGCGCAGTGAAGGAAATAATTTTCTGGAAGCACTGGAAGAATTGATAACCATTTCGAAGGAAGCCAATATTCCTGCCGAAATATTTCATTTGAAAGCAGCCGGGAAAAACAACTGGTATAAAATGGACAGTGCCATTCGCAGAGTGGAAAGGGCAAGAAAAGAAGGACAGGACATCACAGCCGACATGTATACTTATCTGGCAGGAGCTACGGGCATGACTTCCGCCTTTCCGCCCGGTTTACAGGACGGCGGTTTTGGCAAACTGAGAGAAAGACTGCAAAATGCAGGTATACGCAGTCAAATGAAAGCGGCCATGAACTCGAATGCCAAAGAATGGGAAAACCTCTACTATGGCTGTGGTGGCGCAGAACATGTACTATTACTGGGTTTTAAGCAGGATTCGTTAAAAAAATATACCGGTAAAACACTTGCAGCGGTAGCCAAACTGCTGCACAAATCTCCTGAAGAAACGGCCATGGATTTGATTGTGCAGGATAGTTCCAGGGTAAGTGTGGCTTATTTTTTAATGAACGAAGAAAATGTAAAAAAGCAGGTTGCCTTACCCTGGGTTAGCTTTGGCAGCGACGAAGGTTCTTATTCCACCGAGGGGGTATTCCTGAAATCAAATGCGCACCCCAGGGCTTATGGAAATTTTGCCCGGGTAATCGGGCATTATTCCCGTGATGAAAAAGTTCTCACACTGGCTGCTGCTGTGAAAAAATTAGCCAGTTTGCCGGCAACACATTTGAAACTGAAAAAAAGGGGCATGCTACAAACCGGCAACTATGCAGATATCCTGGTTTTTGATCCAGCCAAAGTGCAGGACCATGCCACTTATGAAAAACCACACCAGTATGCAACCGGTATGTTACATGTGTGGGTAAACGGAGAACAGGTATTAAAAGAAGGCTTGCCTACAGAAGTTAGACCTGGAAGATTTATAAAAGGGCCGGGATATGGTCAAAAAAAATAAATCAGTACAAACTCAATGAATATCAATATCAGGAGAGCAGAGAAAACAGACTGTACCAGGTTACTGGAACTGATTCAGGAATTGGCACACTATGAAAAAGCTCCGCAGGAAGTAACGGTAACACTGGCCCATTTTGAGGAAAGTGGTTTTGGCCCAAACCCTGTGTGGTGGGCTTTTGTAGCCGAATTTGACGGCAAAGTGGAAGGATTTGCCTTGTATTATATCAGGTACAGTACCTGGAAGGGGCAATGCCTTTATCTGGAAGATTTTCTTGTAACAGAAAAATTAAGGGGGCATGGTGCGGGGAAACTATTGTTCAACAGAATCATTGAGGAAGCGAAAGAAAAAGGATTCTCACGAATGGTATGGCAGGTACTCGAATGGAACGAGCCCGCTATCAATTTTTACAAAAAATACCATGCAACCCTGGACCCTGAATGGATTAATGGAACAATTGATTTTTAAATTGAAGGCTTAATTATTCAATTTCTAATTAATCCCCTGTGTAATTGCTTCCTTGAAAACTTTCTGTACCAGTCCCTGTAAAACCTTACCCGGCCCGCATTCTGTGAATGTAGTGGCTCCGTCGGCTACCATTGCCTGTACAGTTTGTGTCCAGCGTACGGCACCTGTTAATTGATCAATTAAATTCTTTTTAATGGATTGCGCATCTGTTACAGCACTTGCAACCACATTCTGGTAAACGGGACAGTTGGGCTGGTGAAAGGCTGTTGCTTCAATGGCAGCAGCAAGTTCTTCTTTTGCGGGAGTCATCAATGGGCTATGAAAAGCCCCTCCTACAGGTAGTACCAACGCACGCTTTGCACCAGCAGCTTTCATACGCTCACAGGCAAGCTCAATACCTTTGATGGAACCGCTGATGACCAGTTGCCCGGGACAGTTATAATTTGCTGCAACCACTATTTCATTTGTTTCTGCCTGAACAGCAGCACATATTTCTTCCACCTTTTCGTCTGCCAAAGCCAGAACGGCTGCCATCGTGGAGGGAGCCAGCTCACAGGCTTTTTGCATGGCTTTTGCACGAATACTCACCAAACGCAAAGCATCTTCAAATTTCAATACAGCATTGGCAACCAGTGCGGAAAATTCTCCCAGCGAATGTCCCGCAACCATAGCAGGCTGCACATTGTGAAGGGTTTTATAAGCAGCAACAGAATGTAAAAAAATAGCGGGCTGTGTAATATTGGTTTGCCTGAGTTCCTCATCCGTACCTTCAAACATGACATCGCTGATGCGAAATCCCAGAATAGAATTGGCTTCTTCAAATAATTGCTTTGCTACTTCATTGGAATCGTACAGCCCCTTGCCCATTCCGCTGAACTGGGAACCCTGGCCCGGAAAAATATAAGCATGCTTCATTGGCTTATTGGTTAAATGGTGGTTGATGCGCTTTTAAAAACGCTAATGTACGGATTCAGTTGAACATGCCTGCTGATTAACAAACCCAAGAACTGTCGCATCAAAAACCTAAACAAGGTTTTTAGCAATCAGTTTTAAAAACTCACTCCTGGTAGCATTTTTCAGAAACTCCCCGTCAAAAGCTGAAGTAGTGGTTATAGAGTTCTGTTTGCCAACACCCCGCATCATCATGCAGGTATGTTTTGCTTCAATAACCACGGCTACACCAACAGGGTTAAGTGATTCTTTGATTGCCTCAAGTATCTGGGTAGTAAGCCTTTCCTGCACCTGCAGCCTTCTTGAATAAACATCCACAACCCTGGCCAGTTTGCTTAGCCCCGTTATCCAGCCATTGGGAATATAGGCAATATGCGCTTTCCCGAAAAAAGGCAGCATATGATGCTCGCACATGGAGTACAATTCAATGTCTTTTACAATAATCATCTCACTCACATCTTCTTTGAAACGGGCAGAATGAATAATGGCCTTTGCATCCTGAGAATAACCCTGGGTTAAAAACTGCATCGCTTTTGCAACACGCTCAGGAGTCTTCAGCAGGCCTTCCCTTGCAGGGTTTTCGCCTATTGAACTCAATAGTTCATGATAGTTTTTGATCAAACTATTGGTGACTTCCTCATCATATTTTTCAATTTTCGAATATGCCATACATTTTATTTAATCATTGTTACGAAGGATATTCCACAAAGTTCCTGTCTGTCTCATACAAACGTATTTGCAAATCAAGCGCAGCATCAATTCCCGGCCTGAGTATATCATAAATCACTATCGCTATATTTTCAGCCGTCGGATTTAATGAGGCAAACGCTGTGGTATCAAGGTTCAGGTTTTTATGATCAAACCTGCCCAATATTTCTTTTCGAATCAGGTTGCTCAGCATTTTCAAATCAATCACATAACCTGTTTCCGGGTCGGGCTCCCCCGTTACTTTTACTTCAAGCTCATAATTATGGCCATGAAAATTAGGGTTATTGCAAAGTCCGAAAACAGCATTGTTTTTCTCCTCCGACCAGGCAGGGTTAAATAGCCGGTGGGCAGCATTAAAATGCTCTCTTCGAAATACGGCAACTTTTTTGTTCATAGTAAATGGAGATACCCTATTGTGAATCAAATTAAACAAACATTCTTCCCGGCACTGTTTCAGAAGTGTGCTGATCAAGTGGCCGGATTATTACAAGCAAATTACAGATAATTAAACCCGTTTTGCATTATATTTTCTGGTTTTGCCACATTCTCTCTATGCTATAACCCTTAAAGCAAGGCTTTGTTCGGCAAATGTAAAAAAGTTTCCATGCCATCCCCATCATCCGTCCTAATCGCCATAATATTCCACATAAATCCTGCGGGTCTCATATAATTTAATGCAGTGCAGGTTTACGCCCTTGGGTAGCTGTGGCTGCAACTGCTGCCAGATAGCAATGGCCAGATTTTCTGTACTGCACATCTTACCACGCATAAAATCTACATCGATATTCAGGTTCTTATGGTCGAGCTTGTCTACCACCTGCTCTTTGATGATCAGGCTCAGTTTCTTTACATCATATAAAAAGCCTGTATCTGGGTCGGGTTCTCCCTTGATCGTTACATAAAGATCATAATTATGCCCATGCCAGTTCTCATTGGCGCAAAGCCCAAAAACAGCTTCATTCTGCTCCCTGGTCCACTGAGGATTAAAAAGCTTATGCGCTGCATTAAAATGTTCCTGCCTGGTTAAATACAACATCCCCCACTCAAATTTCAGCAAAGGTAAGGGATGGGGGATATTGATAACCATTCCGGATGTTTTGTTCCTGATAACCAGGTTTTGGAACCATTGCTTTTGGATTGGCTCAAGCCATCTACCCATCTACCAGAACCTGATCAAGAAGAAGCAAGCGAATGGCTTTCGGGCCTGAACATTGAGATTTCCCGCAATTTCCCCACCTTTACACCCTATGCGCGTAACAATCACAGCCGCCACGGTTGACGAATGGATGCCCGGATTTCTGAAAATGAATCCCCTGTATTCAGGTGAAAGTAACCGGCTAAGAGTTCAGTTCCACCAGAGTGGCGTAGGCATGCTTGCTTCTGCAGTCTCTTTAACGCGTCTGGTACTGGAAGACAAACCCGATTTAGTTATTCAGGCAGGCATCGCAGGATGCTTTGACCAAAATATACCATTGGGCACCGTAGTAGTGGTTAAAGATGAATCACTGGCAGATACGGGTGTGGAAGAAGATGGCAAGTGGAAAGATATTTTTGATCTGAAACTTGAAAAAAGCAGCTATCACCCTTATGAGAAAAGAAAATTGCCCAACCAGCATTTACCCAAACTTAACCTCTTGCAACTGCCTGAAGTAAATGCAATCACCATTAACCAGATCAGCAGTTCTCCTCAAAAAATTGCACAGCTTACTAAGAAATATGAACCGCTTATTGAAAGCATGGAGGGTGCTGCCTTACATTTTGTTTGCAGAGAAGCCGGTATCCCTTTTATTCAAATCCGATCCATATCAAATTATATCGGCGAAAGAAACAAAGCCAGATGGCTTTTAAAGGAAGCCATAGAAAATTTGAACGAAACTTTAATAAAGTATCTGGAAAAGCTATACCTGCTCCCCTGAAACGGAATAGTTTTCTGAGCCGAAAAGCAATTTATCGAATAACGCACCAATACCATGACCCTTTCCTTAGCTTTCTCTCCCTGCCCCAACGACACTTTCATCTTTGATGCACTGGTAAATAAAAAAATTGACACGGGTAATTTCAGCTTTGAAGTAATGCTGGAAGATGTGCAAACCCTGAATGAACAGGCCATTGCAGGCAAACCCGATATTTCTAAAATCAGTTATGGCGTATTACCCCGGGTGCTTAAAAATTATACCGTTCTGAATGCGGGAAGTGCATTGGGAATGGGTGTTGGGCCATTGCTTATCACAAGAAAAGACCTGCCCGTTAAGAAAGAGGTAAATGAAATGACCATCGCCATTCCCGGAATAAATACTACTGCACACATGCTTTTCTCACTTGCTTTTCCTAATGCAGGCAACAAAAAATTTATGGTATTCCATGAAATTGAAGATGCTGTATTAAGTGGTCAGGCAGATGCCGGTGTAATTATTCATGAAAACCGTTTTACTTATTCAAACAGAGGCCTTATTAAAATAATGGATCTTGGTGAATACTGGGAATCAACCACCAAAGTTCCCATACCCTTGGGCGGTATTGTAATCAAACGTTCCATTGATTCTTCCATCCGGAAAGAAGTGGATCTGCTGATTAAAAAAAGTCTGGTCCATGCTTTTAAACAGTACCCCCTGCTTCCCGATTATGTACGTGCGCATTCCCGAGAGATGAGTGAGGATGTGATGCGCAAACACATCGACCTCTATGTAAATGAATACTCCATCGATCTGGGGGAAGAAGGAAAAAAAGCAATCGAAAAATTATTGGAAGTATCGGGGCTAATAATGGGAACTGTTCCAACAGATGCATCTGCCCTTTTTTCATAAGTCAGTTTTTTCCCAAAAACCT
>JBDKLG010000268.1:0-18702 GCA_039795695.1 Bacteroidota bacterium | reverse complement strand
ACTGATTTTAGGCTCTCCGGCTCCGGTAATATCAGGATTGCCTTAAACAAAGTCAATGAAGCTGATCTGGGCATATCAGGCAGCGGTAATATAAGGTTGGCGGGGTCTACCAATAAAGTGAACATACAAATCAGCGGCAGCGGTAATGCAGATTGCGGAGACCTGATTTCCGACGATGCTACTGTTAGAATCAGTGGCAGTGGGGATGTTAAACTGAACGCGAACAGAAGTGTTGACGGAAATATCAGCGGTAGCGGTAATATCAGTTATAAAGGGTCGGCCACAGAAGTGAAAAAGCATGTGTCGGGGAGCGGTAAAGTAACGAAAGTATAAAAGCAGTATCACATATCTTGTGTAATGAAGCAATCCCCTGAAAACAGGGGATTTTTTTTGGCAAACTTCGTCTTGCACCCTTTGAGCTACTTTCTTACCTTCGCCGCATCATGGAAATAACTGTTAAAACCGCCGAACAGCTTCGTTTAACTGCTGAGGAATTTGAACTCATCAAACAGAAACTGGGCAGAACGCCCAATTTCACTGAGTTATGTGCTTTTAGTGGCATGTGGAGCGAGCATTGTAGCTATAAAAATTCCATTAAGTGGTTAAAAACCCTGCCAAGGGATGGTGGCCGGATGCTGGTTGCTGCCGGAGAAGAGAATGCAGGATTGATGGACATGGGTAATGGCTTTGGTGTTGTTTTCAAAATTGAAAGCCATAACCACCCCAGCGCCATTGAACCATTTCAAGGTGCTGCAACCGGTGTTGGCGGTATACAGCGGGATATTTTTACAATGGGTGCCAGGCCCATTGCCTCTCTCAATAGTTTAAGGTTTGGAAAACTGAACGATCCCAAAACACAGGGCTTGCTGAGAGGCGTGGTACACGGCATTGGTCATTATGGAAACTGTTTTGGCGTACCTACTGTTGGCGGAGAAATTTATTTTGAAGAATGCTACCATACCAACCCATTGGTGAATGCCATGAGTGTAGGTATTATGCAGGCCAATAAAATGGTGAGCGCTACAGCAACAGGCACAGGCAATCCCGTTTTTTTTGTGGGAAGCGCTACCGGAAAAGATGGAATAGGGGGTGCTTCTTTTGCATCGGCAGATATTACTGCAGACAGCCGGGAAGAATTGCCTGCCGTTCAGGTGGGTGATCCGTTTCAGGAAAAAAAATTACTGGAAGCCTGTCTGGAAGTGATTGAAACCGGTGCAGTAATTGGTATGCAGGATATGGGCGCTGCCGGCATCATTTGTTCAACAGCCGAAATGAGCGCCAAAGGGGGAGTGGGCATGCGCATCGATTTGGATAAAGTACCTACCCGTCAGAAAAATATGAAAGCCTGGGAACTTTTGCTGAGT
Source organism: Bacteroidota bacterium (assembly GCA_039795695.1). Classification (GTDB taxonomy): domain Bacteria; phylum Bacteroidota; class Bacteroidia; order Chitinophagales; family Chitinophagaceae; genus Sediminibacterium. The sequence goes on along the minus strand of JBDKLG010000268.1, from coordinate 17,338 downwards.
GAAAGCCAGGAAAGAATGCTGGTTGTGGTTGAAAGAGGGAAGGAAAAAGCAGTACTGGATGTATTTGAAAAATGGGACCTGAGCTGCAGTGAAATTGGTGAGGTAACTGATGACGGCTTATTAAAATTTTACATGCATGGAACACTGGAAGCAGCAATACCTGCTTATGAACTGGTATTGGGTGGTGGTGCACCACAATACACCAGGGAATACAGGGAGCCTGCCTATTTCAAAAAAATCAATGCCTTTCAACAGGAATCGATAGCCGATATCAATGAGTTAAAAATCGTTGCAGAACAATTGGTAGCGATTCCCAATATTGCTTCCAAAAGATGGATCTACACACAATACGATAGTATGGTAGGTGCAGCCAATGCTTCTACCAATGCACCAAGTGATGCATCAATTGTGCTGGCAAAGGGAACGGGAAAAGCACTGGCGATTACAGTTGATTGTAACAGCAAATATGTTTTTGCAGACCCTTACAAAGGTGGGATGATTGCTGTTGCTGAAGCAGCAAGAAATATTGTATGCAGCGGTGCTGAGCCTATTGGCGTAACCAACTGCCTCAACTTCGGCAATCCTTATGATCCTGAAGTTTATTACCAGTTTGTAAAAGCGGTTACCGGAATGGGAGATGCCTGCCGCAAATTCAACACACCCGTTACGGGAGGCAATGTGAGCTTCTACAACCAAAATCCCGATGGCCCGGTATATCCTACTCCAACCATTGGAATGGTGGGCATCCTGGATGATTTCAGTAATAGGATGACACTGGATTTTAAATCAGCCGGGGATGATATTTTATTGATTGGACAACAGCAGAATGACATCGGGTCTTCCGAATACCTGCATAAATTGAAGGGGGTCGCTTATTCTCCTGCACCTTATTTCGAATTGGAAGAGGAGCTTGCTGTTCAAAATTTGATTGCCAGACTGATCAGGGAAAAACAAATACAAAGCGCACACGATATCAGTGAGGGGGGCCTTGCCATCACACTTCTGGAAAGCAGTTTTCCCAATGGTCTTGGATTTAAAGTGTCTGCAAATTCTTCATTGAGAAAAGATGCGTATTGGTTTGGAGAAGCACAGGGCAGGGTGGTTGTTTCCTGCAAAGAGGCAAACACTGTTCAGATAACAGAATTGGCCAAGTCGCTGAATATTCCGGTAACCAAGCTGGGTAAGGTAAGTGAGGGAACCGTTGCTGTGAACGATGAAAACTGGGGCTCCATCGGCGATTGGAAACTACAATATGATACAGCCATAGAAAACAGTATTCAATAAATATGCAAAAAGATGCATGCATAATTGTTACAGGTGCCGCCGGATTCATTGGGTCCTGTATGGTGCAGTACCTGAATGAATCAGGGTTTACCAACCTGGTACTGGTTGATGACTTTGGAATCGAAGAAAAAAGAAAAAACTGGGAATCCAAATCCTATAGTAAAATAGTTGAGCGTTACAACCTCTTTGACTGGCTTTTAACCCATGGTACCAGGGCCGATTTTGTAATCCATCTAGGTGCAAGAACCGATACGACCGAATTTGATTATTCCATTCATGAAGCTTTGAATGTGCAGTATTCAAAAGATATCTGGCAGTATTGTACTTCAAATCAAATTCCTCTGATATATGCATCTTCTGCGGCAACTTATGGTGCCGGAGAACTGGGATACCGTGATGATCATGCCATTACAGAAAAACTTCGCCCCTTAAATCCTTATGGCATAAGCAAGAATGAATTTGATAAATGGGCTTTGCAGCAAAAAACATATCCCCATTGCTGGGCCGGACTGAAGTTTTTCAATGTATACGGCCCCAACGAATACCACAAAGCAAGGATGGCCAGTGTAATATGGCATTCCTTCAATCAAATAAAAAATGTTGGATTTGTAAAGCTTTTCAAGAGCCACAAGGAAGGATTTAAAGACGGGGAACAATTACGCGATTTTGTTTATGTAAAGGACCTGGTTAGTGTAATTGACTGGATGATGCAGGAAATGCACCAGGGCAAATGGCAGGAAAAAATGAATGGCTTGTATAATTTAGGAACGGGTAAAGCAAGGTCTTTTACTGATTTGGTGAATGCAACTTTTGCCGGGATGGATTTGCCCGCTAAAATTCAATTCATTGATATGCCTGAGGACATTCGCGATAAATACCAGTATTTTACAGAGGCCGATATGCATAAATTAAAAGAAGCCGGCTATGCCAGGCCATTTTTTTCACTGGAAGAAGGCGTGGAAGATTATGTAAGAACTTATTTACGAAACGGACAATATTTTTAATTATTATACTTCTTTTATGAATAAAAAAATTGCCATTATAGGCGGCGGTAACCTTGGCGCTTCAATGGCGGAAGGGCTCATAAGCAGTGGTTTTGTTACAGCTGGCCAGTTAATTGTTACCAAAAGAAATACGGCCACGTTAAAATCACTGGAAGAAAAAGGGGTGTTGGTAAGCAGCGATAATATTGAAGCCGTTAAATATGCCGATTATATTGTACTGGCGGTTAAACCTTTTCAGATAAAAGAGGTACTGGCACAGGTACAACCCCATCTGGACCTGAAGAAACATGCCATCATTAGTTTGGTAACAGGCCTTTGGGTAAAAGAGCTGCAGGAAATGATTGGAGAAGATTTTACCCTTTTCAGGGCCATGCCAAATACGGCAATAGCTATCCGGGAAAGCATGACATGCATCTGTTCACTCAATGCCTCTGTTGAACAAATCGGTTATGTAACCGACCTGTTTAACCAGTTAGGCAAATCGGTATTTATTGAAGAGAAACTGATGGATGCGGCCACCGTATTAGGTGCCTGTGGAACCGCTTATGCAATGCGCTATATCAGGGCCAATATCCAGGGAGGAATCGAAATTGGTTTCAGTGCTGCCAATGCTTCCCTGATTGCTGCCCAAACCGTAAAAGGTGCAGCCGAATTATTATTAAAAAGAAATACACACCCCGAACAGGAAATTGATAAGGTAACAACCCCCAAAGGCTGTACTATTGCAGGCCTGAATGAAATGGAACACCAGGGCTTCAGTTCTTCTTTGATCAAAGGAATTATTACAAGTTATAAGAAGATTTTGAATGACATGTAATAAGGTGGATGCCCCCCGGAGCAGTGTTGTGTAATTGCAGATTAACTGATCAATAAAGCATACCTGAAAAGATATCTAATTGATAGGTTAAGCCGAATGCTTTTGTATAATCCCTGATTAACTTATAAGAAGTATTCCCAATACTGATGCCGCTTAATACATCTTCTTTTATCCGCTCATGCTGGATATTCTTTATGTGAAAAAATTCATATTTCCCATTGGTGTTGATCAGCCGGATAAAAAAACCATTGCCGGTATTCAAATAAATAGAAGCACCATCGAAATACCCCCAGGATTTAAGGGTGTTTTCATGAACTCCGTTGTTGAACCCGGAAAGTAATTGAGCAAAAGGCGTAGTTCGGTCATAATTGCTATACCTGCGTACTATTTCAACACTGTCACACTGCAGCTTTTTATTCAAAAAATCCTCATAGGTCGCATAGATTCCCCTAGGAACATTGACCAATTGAGAAAGTTTTTTTATCGTGGAACTGTAATGGTCGTTAAAATCTACCGGTGACTGCCAGTTGTTCTCGGTTTCTTTTGGAATAAAATCGATGGCAAGAATTTCTTTTCTCAATACACATAGGAAAGAATCTATCAAATAATCGTATGCTTTTCCGGAATTAAAAAGAGTGGTGATACTTCCGGCAATCTTTTTTTGAGGATAATAGCCGATGCTTACACTCGAATAAAGGTCAAATGAATAATGTAAAGTAGTAAGTAATTTTGGTTTGAATGATTCATACAGGTTTGTGGCTCCATTGCTAAACCAAAATTTCTGGGCTACCAAAACCAATTGCCTGTTATTGTTGCTATCTGTCTGAAAGCCATTTTGTATGAATTGTTCACTTAACCAGGGGATGAGATTTTTTTTAAGCTGAATACCAACACAGGTATAACCACTTTTCTGAACATCATTTCCAATTGGTAAAAAACCTACTTTTTCAATATCATTTCTGGCGTCAATAATTTTAATCTTGCTTATATTGGTTAAACTCATAAAGTCCTGTGGCTTACTATCAGGAGCGATAAAAACAATCGGGTAGGCATTCACGATGGAGCCAAAACCTGTAGAATGCAGTCCAGGCAGTAGTTTTGAAGGATTGTTGTCGATATTTCTTTTTTCATTCAATAGTTTTTCTTCATTTTGTTTGTTTTGGGCGGCTTTGTCAGCGGCTTCTTTCTGGGCAGTGGCCCTTGCTTCACGTTTTTCCCAGTCCGCCTGTGCGAATAATGTTACCTGCAACCCAAAGCAGCCCAGAAATAATAACGTGATCCTCATACACCAATTATTTTTATAAAAGCTCATGCAAAGTACAAACTGCCTGTTCTGTAATTATTTCAATCGTTCTTTTAAAAAAGCGACCGCTTTGGAATGGGCATCTTCTGTGGCTGTTTTGTTAAAGCCCGGATTACTTGGATTGGCAAACCCGTGATTGGCCTCATATTTATGGGCGGTAATTTTTTTACCGGCAGCCTGCATATCTGCCTCAAACCTGTTTACCATTTCAGGAGAGGGGCTTCTGTCCTGGTTGCCAAAAAAACCGATTACCTCACAATTCAGTGTTTTTAGTTTCTCGATATTGGTTTCAGGCCTGCCATAATACATCACACAGCCTGCTGCCTGCTTTCCTGCGAGTATGGCGGTTTGCAGGCTCCACATACCTCCAAAACACCAGCCGATGGTATATATCCTTGCATTGCTGCCGGCATAATTTAAAGCTCCTTTGATGATGTTTTCCAGCCTGTCGGTCCTGGCAGCCTGAACCAGCTTCATGGCACTGTCGGGCGTGGCGGCTACCTTGCCGTCATAAAGATCAATCGCCAGAATATGCGCATTCTCCAATTCTTTGGATAATACATCACTTTCCCTTTTAATATAATCATTCAATCCCCACCATTCCTGTATCACAAATACCCAGTTATTGGTGTTGACCTTGCTCCTGATCTCATAGCCCATGGCAGCGGAGCCATCAGTTGCTTTAAAACTAACCGGGCTGCCTGCCTGGTTTTGCAGGGTAAAAGGGAGGGGTTTTTCATGCATCATGGCAAAAGCAGGGGTATTCGCCTCTAACTTAAACTGGTCACGCACTTCAGCTGTAAAACAACTGATGGCACAGTTGGGGCTTAATATTTCGGGTTCCGGTAACCTGTTGCGCGAACTGATCAGAGAGGCTGTGGCAAGAGCTGCCATTGTTAGCAGGACAATTTTTTTCATTTTGCTGGTTTTTACAGGAAAGATGTGCACTTCAAATTAACACTTTCCATCAATTATTGCTATTCTGTTTAAGGCTATTTTTTTGGACAAAGTTTTTGCTGTAGGTTTGTATGACCTCTGAAATTTTTCTCTTTATTTCCAATTTACAAGGTCAGTTTTACTAGAATAAAAAAGCCCGGTGCAGGCATTTTGCATCCGGGGCTTAAAATTCTTTTTTAATATAAGTGATTGATTATGAATGACTAATCAATTTGTGAGGAATGATTTTTTGTATTTTATGAAAAACCGGCAACTATAAACAACCAATTATTCAACAATCATAGGTATGGCCAAATTTATATTCGTTACCGGTGGGGTAACCAGCAGTTTAGGAAAAGGCATTATAGCCGCATCTCTTGCCAAGCTTTTACAGGCAAGGGGCTTGAGAGTAACTATCCAGAAATTTGATCCCTATATCAATGTGGATCCGGGTACACTTAATCCTTATGAGCATGGAGAATGTTTTGTTACCGAAGATGGCGCAGAAACCGATCTTGACCTGGGCCATTATGAAAGATTCCTGAATATTTTTACTACGCAGGCAAATAATGTGACTACGGGCAGAATTTATCAAACCGTTATCAATAAAGAAAGAGCAGGCGATTTCCTGGGCAAAACCGTTCAGGTAGTGCCGCATATTACCGATGAAATCAAAAGAAGAATGTTATTGCTGGGTGAAGGCAACCAATACGATATCATTCTTACGGAAATTGGCGGTACGGTTGGCGATATCGAGAGCCTGCCTTTTATTGAAGCAGTTCGTCAGTTGCAATGGGAATTGCCCGATGAAGATGTAATGGTGGTGCACCTTACTTTGATTCCTTACCTGAAAGCAGCCAAAGAGCTGAAAACAAAACCTACCCAGCACAGTGTGAAGATGCTGAGCGAAACAGGGGTACATCCCGACATCATTGTTTGCCGAACCGAAGAACCACTGAACAATGATATCAAAAGAAAAATAGCCCTTTTCTGTAATGTGAAACAGGAAGCAGTAATTGAAGCAATGGATGCTTCTACCATCTACGAAGTTCCTTTGCTGATGTTACGTGAGAAACTTGATTTAATCTGCCTGAAAAAACTGGATATTAAAAATTTTGGTGAGCCACAGCTGGATAAATGGAAGGGATTCCTGGATAAGTTAAAATACCCTAAAAGCAAAGTGACGGTAGGTTTGATCGGAAAATACATTGAGTTGCAGGATGCTTATAAATCCATCCTGGAAAGTTTTGTTCATGCAGGTGCGATGAATGAAGTAAAAGTACAGGTTGTGAATGTACACAGCGAGTTTATTACTGCTGAAAATGTTGCAGAAAAACTGGATGGGCTGGACGGTTTATTGGTTGCGCCAGGTTTTGGACACAGGGGCATTGAAGGTAAAATTGTGGCAGTACAATATGCCCGGGAAAAAGGACTTCCTTTCTTTGGCATCTGCCTGGGCATGCAAATGGCCGTAATTGAATATGCAAGAAATGTGCTGAGCCTGAAAGATGCACATTCTACCGAAATGGATGCCAACACTACTCATGCCGTTATAAATATGATGGAAGAGCAAAAAAAGATCCGGATGATGGGAGGTACCATGCGTTTGGGCACTTATCCCTGCGAAATCAAAAAAGGGAGCCTGGCTGAAAAAATTTATGGTCAAACCAGCATCAGCGAACGACACAGGCATCGTTATGAATTTAATGATGAATACCTGGAACAATTTGAGTCAAAAGGAATGATGGCAAGTGGCAAAAACCCCGAATCCGGATTGGTTGAAATCATGGAAATACCCACACATCCTTTCTTTATAGGCGTTCAGTACCACCCGGAATTAAAAAGTACCGTTGAGAGCCCGGCACCATTGTTTGTGAGCTTTATTGATGCAGCAAAAAAATACAATGAAACCCGCAGTTCCTATAAAAAAGCCTCTTTACAGGATGCGCTGATTTAGGAATCCGGGCCGGATGGAACAATAAATAATCCCTGGTATTGAATGAAATACCGGGGATTTTATTTTGAATTGGGTATTCTTATGATGAATGAGTATTTTCATAAACTTAAACAAATGATTATGAGAAAATCGATTTTAATGCTTGCTTTTCTTTCGCTTATTTCACTTCAGTCCCTGATGGCCCAGGCAATGAAATGGAACAAGGATGGAAACGGTTATTTTACTACGGAAGGAGGTGAAATAGTTTTAAATGAACTGCCATCTTTTAAAAAGACCGTGCTCATTTCAAAACTGCTGTTAAAACCTGCTACCGATACCGCAGCTTTGACAATCCGGGATTTCAGTTTTTCATCAGATGATAAAAAAGTGCTTATCTATACCAATACCAAAAGAGTATGGCGACAGGATTCCAGAGGAGATTACTGGGTATTGAATTTAGGTGATAAGAGCCTGAAGAAAATTGGTAAAAACAGACCCGTTTCTTCCCTGATGTTCGCGAAATTCTCGCCCGATGGCAGCAAAGTTGCGTATGTGAGTGAGTATAATATTTACCTGGAAGACTTGCAATCGGGTAAGACCACACAACTTACTATTGGCGGTACCAGAAAAATCATCAACGGCACTTTCGATTGGGCCTATGAAGAGGAATTTGGTTGCCTAGATGGTTTCAGGTGGAGCCCCGACAGCAAAAAAATTGCTTACTGGCAAATCAATGCAACGAATGTGAAGTCGTACCTGATGCTGAATACCACCGACTCCATTTACCCATTTGCGGTTCCTGTTGAATACCCAAGTGCCGGAGAAAAACCTTCTCCCTATAAAATTGGTGTAGTGGATATTTCGACTGCCAAAACAAATTGGATGTCGATTCCCACAGACCCGGTGCTGGAATCCTATGTTCCAAGAATGGCATGGGCGGGTAACAGTTCTCAATTGATCATGCAGCATTTCAACCGGAAACAAAATGAGTGTAATATTTTAATCAGTGATATTGCAACCGGTAAATCTACCTCCATTTACCATGAAACGGATGCGGCATGGATTGAGGAGGCTGTTTCCCTGGAAGATAAGTTCTGGCTGAATAACGCAAAAGAGTTCATGTGGAGCAGTGAAAAAGACGGGTGGAGACATTTGTACAGAATCAGCAGAGACGGGAAGTCTGAAACCCTTATCACCAAAGGAAGCTTTGATGTAATGGGGGTTTCTGCGGTAAATGAAGCGGAGGGCTATGTTTATTTTTATGCTTCACCGGACAATGCCACCCAGCGGTATTTGTACAGGACCAAATTGGATGGATCTGCAATGCCGGAAAGATTATCTCCTTTAAACCAACAGGGTACACACGGATACAATGTTTCTCCAACCGGCAAGTTTGCCATGCATAATTTTTCCAATTATTATACGGCACCGGCAAGAGAATGGGTTGCATTACCCAGCCATGATGCGCTGGATGGCCATAAAGTATACAAAGCAGTAGAAGCGGCTGATTCAACAAAATCCAATGTTAAATTCTTCAAAGTAAAAACGGAGGAGGGTGTTGAAATGGATGCCTGGATGGTGAAGCCGGTGAATTTTGATCCAAATAAGAAATACCCTGTTGTTTTCTTTGTATACACTGAGCCGGCGGGGCAAAATGCCCGTGATCAGTGGGGTGCAGGAAATAACCGTTTGTATAATGGAAATATGGCAAAAGACGGGTATATCTATATCACAATTGACAATCGAGGCACACCCGCACCAAAAGGGAAGGAATGGAGGAAATCTATTTACCGCAAGATCGGGCAGATTAATCTCCGCGACCAGGCATTGGCTGCAAAAGAGATTCTTAAATGGTCTTATGTAGATACTTCCCGGATAGCTGTATGGGGATGGAGTGGCGGCGGTTCGGCAACATTGGGATTAATGTTTCAGTATCCCGAAATATATAAAACCGGTATTGCTATTGCCGCTGTTGCCAACCAGCTAACTTATGACAATATCTACCAGGAAAGATACATGGGCCTTCCGCAGGAAAACAGGGAAGATTTTGTAAAAGGCTCTCCCATTACCTATGCCAAAAACCTGAAAGGACACCTTTTGTACATTCATGGCACCGGCGACGACAATGTGCACTACAACAATGCCGAACAACTGATCAATGAACTGATTGCCAATGGTAAACAATTCCAGTTAATGAGCTATCCCAACAGAACACACGGAATTTCAGAAGGGAAGGGCACTACAGCGCATTTGAGCCAGTTATATACCGATTACCTGCGGATGTACTGCCCTCCGGGCGGAAAGTAAAATAGGCAATGCTGAACAGGGTAACTTGTAAGTTGAAATGAAGGTAATTGACAGACAAGTTTCCCTGTTCAGCATTAATGGTATGCTTTAATTTTCCTGCTTAGTTAACAGGTACTTCTTTACATCCCCCCAGATGGTGTCAAAACCGGGATTGCTTTCCCGACCCCACTCATCAAATTTCTCTTTCAGCTTATTCAGTCTTTCCTGTTTGGCTGCATCAAAAAAAGCAGCAATGAATTCTTTGTCCTGCTGAAAAGCAGTTTGATTGAACAGCTCCTTTAAACCGAGTTCCCGCTCGTGATTTTTTTGGGTGAGTTCCTTTTCTATTTTTTCTCTCAATACAACCTTCTCTTCATAAGTGCCTGCTGGTAATAACAGTTTGGATAGTACCGGCATGAGCTCTATCAACAACAATATGATGACCAATAAATAATACCTGAAAGCTACGGCAGTATTGTCTTTCACCAGATGGTTCAGGGCTTCTATTCTGGTGATGAAGCCATCATTGAGCAAGGTTTCGAAAGCAATCTGTTCTTTTTGAATATTGCCGCTTATCTGAGCGAGATTGCTGTCGATTGCTTTAATCTGTGGCAAAAACCGCAATTCTTTTTGGCGGTAATCAAGATCCAGCTGCTGGTAGGTTCTTTGTTTGGCTTCTGCGATATCTTTCAGACCAATTTTCTTACTGCCACCTGTACCATCTGTTTCGCGGATGAAATTATCTCTGGCAGCCGCTACTTCGAGGTATTTTGAATGTAGTTCAGCTTCAAGCAGTAGTTTATCCTTTTCAAGCCTGGTTCTTTCTGCATAATAAACAGAGTCCTGCTGCTGTTTTTTGATTTGTTTTCTTTGTTCATTATCCAGTGAAATCTGTACATGTATTTCCTTGTCAAACATATAAAGCAAAGCAGGTTGTGCCATAAACAATCCAATAATCAACGCCAGTATTCCCCGAAAAAAAAGGGGAAGCCAATTGTTTTTATTTGATTTGCTGATACCCTTGATTAAGGCACGGTCAATGGTTAAAACAATCAATCCCATGAAAAGGCCCAGCAACAAGGCTATCCAGGCATTGTGCAATACGGTACTGAAAAAATAGGTCCATGCCAGCGTGGCAAATGACCAGGTACCTAAAACAGTCATGCCAACAATCGCATACCTGTTTCTGTCTATAACACAGTCGGCAAGCAATTCAGGTTCGGCTGTAGAAAGCCACCACAAAAATTTTCTCCAGCCAGTCACTGCATAAATTTCCCTTTGGGAAACCGGAATACTGTTTTCCTGCATAAAAAAGATTTAAATAAGAAAAATGGTCTGGTAGAAGTCGAAAAATGCCCTTTGGTTGAAGTGAGGAGCTATAAAGAAACGATGAAAAAGCGGGAATTTACCGTTCAGGCTGTTTTTTATACCTATTTTAACGCCTTTTGTCTTAGAAAGCAGCAATCTTCAAACCAAATACTACCTTTGCCGCTCAATAAAAATTAGTATGAAGACGGACAAGAATACGGTCATTGGGTTTGTTTTACTGGGCTTACTGTTTTTTCTGTATTTCTGGTACAGCAATAAACAACAAAATGAATTACTGGTTATCAAGCAAAAGCAGGAAGATTCTGTAAGAAGACTAACTGTTGCGAATAGTAAGCCTAGTGATACAATTGCAGCAAAAGTAGATTCTCTCAAAAGAGATTCTGTAAGCCGCGTATCCGCTGCTGGCAATTTTACTTCTGCAGCTTTAGGGGCAGAGCAACTGGTTACACTGGAGAACAGCGTAATGAAAGTGACTTTTACCAATAAGGGGGCCCAGGTAAAAACGATTCTGTTAAAAAAATACAATGCAGCAGTTACCGGTAAGGAAGTATCCCTTGCCCAAAACAACCAATTGGGCTACACCATCAATACAGCAGCCAACCAATCGGCATCAACAACTGGTTTGTTTTTTACGATAGGTACAACAACAGTGAGACCCGATAAGAGTCAGGCTATCAGCTTCACTTTAACAGCAGCCGACGGGCAGTCAATTACGCATGAATATGTTTTGAAGGAAGATGCATATATGATTGACTGGAATGTAAACATGACCGGAGCAGATAAACTGCTTTCACAGGGGTTATTGAATATGCAATGGAGGGCTGAAACATTTCAGCAGGAGAGAACGGCAGCCTATGAAAGGCAGATGTCGAATATCTGTTTCTCTGAAGGAAATGAGTTCGATTATATCTCTGCCAAGAATGAGCGAAAATTTGAAAAACCTGTTCAATGGGTGAGTGTTGTTCAACAGTTTTTTAACAGCACACTGGTTGCAAAAAACAGTTTTACAGGCGGCCAGGTTCAATGGATGCGCAAAACAGATTCCAGCAATGCGCTGGCTAGTTCTGATGCCGCTTTACAAATCAAAATACCTGTTCAGGCGGCAGTTTCTGTTCCTTTTCAGCTTTATTTCGGACCAAGTGATTATGCGATCTTAAAGCAACAGGCCCCCGATATGGACAAGATTGTAAACCTGGGCCGTGATATGTATTCTTTTGTAAGGCCTATCAACAAATACATCATCATGAATGTATTTGATTTTTTTGCAGGCTTTGTGAAGAATTTCGGATGGGTGGTTTTATTGCTCACGTTGTTTATACGTCTGGTTACGGCCCCATTAACCTACAGCAGTTATTTGAGCGGAGCCAAAATGAAAGTGCTGCGGCCCGAGCTGGATCTTATCAAGAAAAAACTAGGCTCAGACCAGCAGGGTTTTGCAATGGAACAGATGAAACTATTCAGGGAAGCAGGTGTAAATCCTTTGGGGGGGTGTATTCCGGCTTTGTTACAGATACCTATCTTCTTCGCACTCTATAGTTTCTTTAACTCAAATATCGCATTACGTGGACAGGAGTTTTTGTGGAGTCATGACCTGTCTTCTTATGATACCATTGCCCATTTGCCCTTTACCATTCCTGCATTTGGAGACCATATCAGCCTGTTTACCATTACTGCCGTAGTAACCAGTTTCCTGATTTCCATTTATAATATGAGCATGACACCAACACAGGATAATCCTGCATTGAAGTATATGCCTTATATTTTTCCATTTATGTTGTTGTTTATTTTTAATAAGCTCCCGTCGGCACTTACCTGGTATTATACGGTATCGAATATCATCACATTGGGGCTCCAGTTTGTGATTCAGAACTATATCATCAACCACGATAAAATTCTGGCGAAAATTGACGAGAAACGCAAAACACCTAAAACAAAAAGCAAATGGCAGGAGAAGTATGACCAGATGATGGAAAGCCAGAAAAAACTGCAGGATATGAAAAACAAGACAGGCAACAAAAAATAAGGCCCCCGCACCTATATTAACATGAGCCCCGCATCCGATGCGGGGCTTTTTCAGTAATTTGGCATTATCAAAAACCGTTAAAGATTTATATGAATAAGATAATAACGCTTTTGGGCTTGATGGCGGTATTGAATGGTACTGCTCAAAATAGGATAGTGGCAGATTGTACCGTTACCTATAGCATAACCAGTAATGATTCTTCAGCTGAGAAAAAAATGCTGGAATCGCTGAATGCCAGTACCAAAACTGTTTATATAAGGGGCAATGACAGCAGAACCGATTTGATCAGCCCCTCTTTTTTACAATCATTGATTTATGATAAAACAACCGGTGGCGCAGTAATATTGAGGGAATTTGGCAATAACAAGTTTATGACAAGACTGGATAAAGCAAAATGGGAGGCAGAAAATCAAAAATATGCAGGAATGAATATCGTTTTTGAAGAGCATGAGTCGAAAATTATTTTGGGCTATCCCTGCACCAAGGCAACCATCTCTTTGAAAGACGGGTCAAAATTCAGCTTATTTTATACCAGGGCTATTGTTCCTTCAGTGAAAGAATTTGAATACCAATTCAAAGACATACCCGGTTTTGTGCTGGAATATGAGGCCAGGGACAATGGCGGTAAAACAATCAGGTTCGCTGCCAAAAATATTAACCTAGGTCCGGTATTGGCTTCCAGATTTGATATTCCAACAAGTGGCTACAGATTAATAGACTAATGAACGGTGGGAGCAGGCGTTTTAAACTTAGGTGCCTTTACTTTGAATTTATAAGGATAAATAAAACTGGTGTTTCCATTATCATAACGCAGCATAGAACTAATTTCGGTACCCTGTGGAGTTTCTTTTGTAAAACCCTGATTACCCCGATAGGTCAAACTTGACCTGAGGGATGAAAAAGAAAGACCCTTATGAGATAAACTACTTAGATTTTTGAGGGAATACTTACTGGCTTTGGTTTTTTCGTCAGCAATACCAGTGAAAGAAAATGCAGCATAAGCCACCTGAATGCTCAATGCAAGCAGGGCAATTACGGCAGTCTTTTTTATGATTTGCTGAATACTCATTTGGACAAAGTTACAAAATTCTTTTAAATAGAAAAATTCTCTTTTTATTAACAAACGTTAACAAACCGAAAAACTTAGTAAAAAGACCAAAAAGAATCGTTTTTTGTGCCTAAATTGTATAAACCTAATAGCCGATGCGAGAAAATCCGTTCCGCGAAGACCGCGAAGAGCTAAAAGAATTACTCCGCCAATATAATAACCTGAAAAATGGCCGTTCCCATATTTTTTTGGAAGAAGAGGCTTTTGAACGGATAATTGATCATTTTGACGAAAAAGATAATATTCCGGAAGCCCTGGAAGCGGCAGAAACAGGCCTTTCCCAATTTCCTTATTCCTCACAGTTAATGATTAAGAAAGCGGATCTTTTACTGGCGGGAAGAAAGTACGGGGAAGCCCTGGAAATACTTGAAGTAGCAGAGCTTTATGACAGCAGCGACCTCAACTTGTATATTTTAAAAACAGATGCCTATCTGGCACTTGACCAGCAGGCAAAAGCCGTAGAATTACTGGAAGCAGCACTGCAGCTATTTGAGGGGGAAGAAAGGCTGGATTTATTATTCGAACTGGCGGATGTATATGACGACTACGAAGAATTTGATAAGGTATTCGATTGCCTGAAACTTATTCTGGAAGAAGAACCCAATAATGAAGAAGCATTGTATAAAATTTGTTTCTGGACCGATTTTACGGGAAGAAATGAAGAGAGCATCCGCCTGCACCAGAAAATTATTGAAGATTTTCCCTTTAGTGAACTTGCCTGGTTTAACCTGGCCGCAGCTTTTCAGGGATTAAAACTGTATGAAAAATCAATTGATGCATACCAATATGCCGTAGCAATTGATGAAAAATTCGATTATGCATACCGGAATATGGGTGATGCTTACCTGCGCTTGCGCAAATACAAGGAAGCCATTGAAGTATTGGAAAAAGTGCTGGAATTAACACGACCGGAAGACGTAATTTATGAAGCCATCGGGCACTGCTATCATCGGATGGGGAATTATGCACAGGCAAGGTTTCATTACAAAAAAGCGGTTCACCTGAACCCCGATGACAATAAACTGCATTATAAAATTGCCGTTACCTATATGCTGGAAGAACAGTGGGCAAGTGCCGTAAAGCAATTGGAAAATGCCATGCGCATCCAGCGAAATATACCGGAATACAATTTGGCCATGGGTGAGTGTAAAATGAACCTTAGCCAATTCAAAGAGGCCATTCAATATTTCAGCATGGTTGTAAGGCATAAAACCAGGAACGTTGCAGGCTGGGAAGCATTGATTCGCTGTATGATCAAAGCCGGCTTTTATGAAGAAGCTATTGAACAATGTATGGCTGCCATGCGGGCTACAGAAGGGAAACCCGTTTTCCTGTTTTACTACAGTACCATATTATTTGCCCAGAATAAAACAAAAGAAGCCCTCTTAAAATTAGAACAGGCCATGGAAAAAGCGCCCAAACTCCTGAAAAAATTCATTGAGCTCAATCCATCTATCTTGCAGAATAACCAGGTGGTTGATATTGTAGCACGGTATAAGAAAGGCAGAAAAATTTAACGCGCATTTACCCTCTCTTTTTTCAGGGGATGAACAGTACAGTCATCGGTTTCATGTATTTTTGCGGCGGAATCAAAAAAATGTATCATGAATTTTAATTTGACTCAAATACCGCTTAGAACCGAGCAGCCCCGAAACGCTGGTCTAACCATGGTTATGGACAAGGGGCTTAGTATTAATGAAGTGCACAATTTCATGAGCGTTTGCGGTCCGCATGTAGATATTGTAAAATTTGGTTTTGGAACATCATTTGTTACGCCCAATCTTCGCGAAAAAATACAGGTTTACCAGTCTTACCATGTTCCTATTTATTTTGGTGGAACGCTTTTCGAGGCATTCCTTATAAGAAACCAGTTTGATGATTATATAGCCATGTGCAAAGACTACGACATCAACTATGTAGAAATAAGCGATGGATCCATCACCATTCCTCACGCAGAGAAATGTGGGTATATTGAAAAAATGACAAAGCATGCTACTGTGCTAAGTGAAGTAGGCAGCAAAGATGCAGCGCATATTATTCCTCCGTATAAATGGATTGAGCTGATGCGTGCGGAGCTGGAAGCCGGTTCGTCCTATGTTATCGCAGAAGCCCGTGAAGCCGGAAATGTAGGAATTTACCGGGGAAGCGGTGAGGTAAGAGAAGGATTGGTACAGGAAATTCTTACACAGATACCGGAAGAAAAAATTATCTGGGAAGCTCCCCAAAAAGCACAGCAATTGTATTTCCTGGAATTAATAGGCTGCAATGTAAATCTCGGAAATATTGCACCCAATGAAGTAATTCCTTTGGAAGCGATGCGCATCGGCTTGCGTGGAGATACTTTTGAGCTTTACCTCAATAAAAAATAATCCATGCACCGCTTTGGTCTGATTGGTTTTCCATTGACCCATTCTTTTTCGCAGCAATATTTTACCGAAAAATTTCAGCAGCTGGGATTAAGGGATCATGTATATGAAAATTATTCCTTTGAAGACATCCAGGAACTTTCTTCTGTAATAGCGCAGTACCCTGATCTGGAGGGATTCAATATCACTATTCCTCACAAAAAAGCGATTATCCCTTTTTTACATGCGCAATCCGAAGTTGTCAAATCTATCGGTGCCTGCAATTGTGTTCAAATCAGGGATGGCCGGTTGATTGGCTACAATACGGATGTGATTGGCTTTGAACAATCATTACAACCCTTTATCAAACCCTGGCACAAAAAAGCACTGATACTGGGAACAGGTGGCGCTTCTGCAGCAGTGGAATATGTACTGCAAAAAATGGGTATTGCCTATCAGTTCGTTTCAAGAAATGCGACCGGGAACCAACTAAAATATGAAGAGGCCGATGAAGTGGTTTTTTCCACACATCACCTGATCATCAATACGACCCCGTTGGGAATGTATCCGAATACAGCAAACTGCCCGGAACTGAATTATGCACTATTAAGCCCCATGCATCATCTGTACGACCTTATCTATAACCCTACCGAAACCCTGTTCCTGAAAAAGGGGAAAGAGCAGGGTGCTACTATTCAGAACGGAAAAGAAATGCTGGTTTTACAGGCAGCAGAAAGCTGGAGGATTTGGAATAGCTGACACGGAAAACCAGGCCCCTATTGAGTTTCAAGTCAACCGTGTTTTTTGGTGAAAAATATCTCCGGTAAAGCTGCAGCAGGATAAAACTTAAAGCAGGTTTTTTATTTATGATTACCAGCGATCAGGCGCTGTTTTGTACAGTTATATTCCGGATAGGTTTTTCAATACTTCTTCCGGAATAGGGACTTTTTTCTTAAGTGAATAATCA
>JBDKLG010000267.1:0-6261 GCA_039795695.1 Bacteroidota bacterium | reverse complement strand
AGGGGAATTCATATTGGTATTTTGGCGCATTTCCCTACCTTTGCCTCCCGAAAAAATCGGAAGAAAAATTAAGAGTCATGGCAAGAGTATGTCAGGTTACCGGTAAGAAACCCATTGTTGGAAACAGCGTTTCTCACTCTAACATTAAAACCAAGCGTCGCTTTTTACCCAATTTGCAGAAAAAACGTTTCTTTTTCGCTGAGGAAGACCGTTGGGTGACCCTGAAAGTATCAACAGATGCTTTAAGGACCATCAACAAGAATGGTCTGGCAAATGTGATCAAGGGCATGCGTGCAGAAGGTGTAAAAATCTAATTAATTATAAAGTAAACTACCCAATACAATGGCAAGGAAAGGAAACAGGGTGCAGGTTATTTTGGAGTGTACAGAGCATAAGACCACAGGTCAGCCCGGTACAAGCCGTTATATCACTACCAAAAACAAGAAAAACACACCTGAGCGTGTGGAGTTGAAGAAGTATAATCCTATTTTGAAAAAAGTAACTGTTCATAAAGAAATCAAATAATCATGGCAAAAGCAGCTAAAACCGCGATCAAAACAAAAGACCAGAAAGCAGCCGCAGAGGCAAAAAACTGGACAAAAGTGATCAAGGCTGTTCGCAGCCCCAAATCCGGTGCATATACCTTTAAAGAGGCCATTGTGCACAAGGATAAGATCAAAGATTTCTTGTCAGAGAAATAATTGGTGTATCACAATAATATTAAAAAGCTTTCCTGGTTTTAAAGGAAGGCTTTTTCTGTTTAGTAGCGGCTTAATTTGATGATGGGGTAATTGGAAGGGGTTCAATTCCCTTCTCATTTGCAGATTTTAAAATCTTAAATTAGTTCAATGAGTTTTCTCGGTAAATTATTCGGAAAGCAGGAGAAGGAAAGCCTGGACCAGGGTTTACAAAAAACCAAGGAAGGCTTTTTTGCCAAAATAACCAAAGCCATTGCAGGCAAAAGTACGGTTGATGAGGAAGTGCTTGACAGCCTTGAAGAAGCATTGGTAGGTGCGGATGTGGGTATTGACACGACGCTGAAAATCATTGAACAGATAGAGAAAAGGGTAAAAGAAAAAAAATACGTTCATACCGGCGAACTCAACCAGATACTGCAGGAAGAAATTGCCTCCATGCTGGTAGATGCCGCAGAACAATCCTACCGCAATTTCGGTATCCCCGAAGGGAAAAAACCCTTTGTACTATTGGTAGTAGGGGTGAACGGAGTAGGCAAAACAACCACCATTGGCAAACTGGCCCATAATTACAAGAAAGCAGGCAAACAGGTTATTTTAGGTGCTGCAGATACTTTCCGGGCTGCTGCAGTAGAACAACTAACCATCTGGAGTGAAAGGGTAGGCGTACCCATTGTAAAACAGGCCATGGGTTCCGACCCAAGTGCTGTGGCTTATGATACTGTGGCGAGTGCAGTAGCCAGGCAGGCCGATGTAGTAATCATTGATACTGCCGGGCGCTTGCACAATAAAGCCCATTTGATGGAGGAGCTGGGCAAGATCAAAAGAGCCATTCAAAAAGTATTACCCGGGGCACCGCATGAAGTAATGCTGGTATTGGATGGTTCTACCGGGCAGAACGCATTGGAACAGGCAAAGCATTTTACGGCAACAACAGATGTTTCTGCCATCGCAATTACCAAATTGGACGGTACGGCAAAAGGGGGTGTGGTATTGGCCATTGCCAATCAATTCAAAATTCCGGTAAAATATATTGGTGTAGGCGAAAAAATTGATGATTTGATCATCTTTGACAAACATGAATTTGTAGATAGTTTATTCAAGTTATCCGAATAAGTTTTATTTTAGAAAAAAATAAAAAACATGAAAAAAATCACCTTATTCGCTTTCCTGACCATAGCCGCCATTTCAGTAAATGCCCAATTGGGCGGACTGGTGGATAAAGCTTCTAAAACTGCAGCCGCAGCTGGTTTTGATGTAAACAAACTCACCAGCAGTATCATGGGCAAATTAATTCCGGGCCTCGGTTTAAACTCAGGCCAGCAACCAAAAGTGAATGATGCTGTTGCTGGGTTCTTAACACAGAAGTCTGATATAATGCCTTTACAAACCAGTAATCCAACGGAATACAAGAAAAAACAAGGCGGACTGTTTAGCGGCCTGCAATCCAAGCTGGGCGGCATTCTTGCGAAAGATCAGATGAACAAATTTCTTGGGATGAAACCGGCAACAAATAATCCTGCAGATGCTTTATCCCATTTGTTTTATTAATTCTTTATAACCGCATTAAACAGTCTGGTGCAATATCAGACTGCTTAATACGGGGGCGCTTAAAAAGTATACCTGATTCCCAGTCCACCCCATCCGCCTTCAAAATAATGATAGCCGATCAGGTTAAACGATGGCTGCCAGTCGAAACTGATGTTCAAAGGAGCCCCTTTTATTTTATAATCCACCCCCCATATTCCATCAACCCCCAGGGCCAGTCCAGCTGTTCGCTCAGGGTATTTATTTTTCCAGGCATCACTCCAGATTCCGAGATGTGCCCCCCCGCCAATATACCATTTAAGGCCCTCAATATTACCCAGTGAATAATGTAATTCATACAAGCCGGTAAGCCTGAATCCATCTGCTGTTACATAACCCAATCCTTCAACCGCATTTTGACTGATAAAGTGTTTTATGCTGATGGCACCGGGATATACCTTTACACCAAGCGCTGTTTTGTAAGCTGAACCAAGGTTTTGCTGGGCATTTAATGTACCAAGACCGGCGATGAGCATACATGCCAATACTATTTTTTTCATAAGCCTGATTTTTTGGGTATCAATAGCAAAACCATGCCAAAAAGGAAAAAATACTACAAAGAATAGTTAAGGTTGGAAAACGGAATCAGTCGCTTTTATAATTAGGTTTGTAGCATGCATAGTTTTAAAGAATTGGGTAAACTTTTTGCAGACAGGTTTGCTGTCGGCCATTTTCCGGAAACACCGGCCAGCTTATATGAACCCGGAGAATACTTTTTAACATTGGGCGGTAAAAGAATCAGGCCGGTTATGTGTTTGATGGGTAATGAAATGTTTGATACCATCAAAGAAGATGCCTATGAATTGGCCATTGCCATTGAACTGTTTCACAATTTTACCCTGATACACGATGACATCATGGACCATGCTTCGCTGAGAAGGGGTATGGAAACGGTTCACACAAAATACGGTACCAATACTGCTTTGTTAACCGGCGATGTGATGATGATCCGGTCTTATGAATACCTGAATAAGATTGACAATGCTTATTTGCAAAAAATATTATTTCTCTTCAATAAAACGGCCAGGGAAGTTTGTGAGGGGCAGCAAATGGATATTGATTTTGAAAAGAAAAGCAAGGTAGCACTGGATGAGTATATTGAAATGATCAGCCTCAAGACTTCGGTATTACTAGCTGCCAGTCTTGAAATGGGTGCGATACTCGGTGGGGCCAGTGAGGGCAATTGCCGGCATATTTATGAGTTTGGCAAGAACCTGGGCATTGCTTTTCAGGTGCAGGATGATTACCTTGATGCATTTGGAGATGCAGAAAAATTTGGGAAGGAAATTGGAGGAGATATCCGTCAGAATAAGAAAACATTTTTGCTGTTGCATGCAATGGAAGTTGCCAGTGAAGCGCAAAAAAAACTATTGCAGGAGTTGATGGATACGAACCAGGCAAACAAAGTAGAAAAAGTAGTAGAAATTTTCAAAGCCTGTGGTGTGGATGCCTGGGCAAAGGTTTTGAAAGAAAAGTATCTGCAAACTGCTTTGAAGCACCTGGATGATATCGCTGTTGTATCTTCAAGAAAAACGCCCATGAAGGACCTGGCCGATTTCCTTATCCAGCGGGAACATTAGCATAATTGCTTAGATAATACAGATTGATTTTCAGACTTTTTTCGCTTAGCTTTAAGCCCAACTAAAATATGCTGCATGGCAGGTTCTTTATTCAGAAAAAAATCTATCGATAAAATTGTAGCTGATGCAGCCGCGGGGGTTACGGACGGACATAGTACAAATGGCCTGAGAAAAGTATTGGGTGTTCGTGACCTTACTTTTATGGGGATTGCTGCAGTTATTGGAGCGGGTATTTTTTCAACTATTGGAACAGCGGCATTCAATGGGGGGCCGGGCATCGTATTCCTTTTCATTATTACAGCAGTTACCTGTGGGTTCAGTGCTTTGTGTTATGCTGAATTCGCCAGCCGCGTACCCATTGCAGGAAGTGCTTATACGTATGCTTATGTATCTTTTGGTGAGTTGATTGCCTGGATAATAGGTTGGGCATTGATCCTGGAATATGCCATCGGAAATATTGTGGTAGCAATTAGCTGGAGCGGGTATTTTAATAATTTACTGGAAGGGTTTCATATTGGCTTACCGGGTTGGCTGGCAACGAATGCTTCCAATGCACAGGCAGGATATGAAGAAGCACTTAAATCGCTGGCTGCCGGACAAACGATGGAGAGCCTGAGCAAGAATGCGAAAATGGGGTATGATGCAATCCTGCATGCCCCTGTAATTGCCGGATGGAAAATGATTATTAATCTTCCGGCATTGATTATTGTGTTCCTGATTACCGTGCTAGCCTATATTGGCATCAGGGAAAGCAAGAAGAGCACCAATTTTATGGTGATCTTTAAAATATGCGTGATTGTATTCGTGATCATCATCGGCTTTTTTTATGTGGATACCCATAACTGGGACCCTTTTCTGCCCAATGGGTTTGGCGGTGTGCTTGCCGGCGTATCGGCTGTATTCTATGCCTATATTGGGTTTGACGCAATTTCAACCACTGCTGAAGAGTGTAAAAACCCACAGCGCGATCTTCCCAGGGGAATGATTTATTCTTTGTTAATCTGTACTGTTTTATACATCCTCATTGCATTGGTATTAACGGGCATGGTCAATTTCAGTGAATTAAAAGTGGATGACCCACTTGCTTATGTGTTTGAAAAACTACACCTTAATAAAATCGGCTACCTTATATCAGTAAGTGCGGTTGTTGCCACCACCAGTGTTTTACTGGTATTCCAGCTGGGGCAGCCGAGAATATGGATGAGCATGAGCCGCGACGGATTATTACCCAAAAGATTTTCCAAAGTACATCCCCGTTATCAGACCCCCTCTTTTGCAACCATTGTAACGGGTTTTATGGTGGGAATACCTTCGCTCTTTGTTTCCAGCAGCACCATGACCGATTTGACCAGTATTGGAACACTGTTTGCCTTTGTATTGGTATGCTTTGGGGTGCTGGTATTGCCTAAAATAGCCAGGGTTAAGGGAGGGAGTGCATTTCAGCTGCCTTATATCAATGGAAAATTTATTATTCCTGTAATTGTACTGGTTACAACTTTTTTATTCAGAAGCAGGGTAGTAGAAGGGTTTTCCAACCTTGGATCTGAGGGATACCAGGAAATATTGTTTCTGATATTTATACTGATTGCACTGGTTACGGCAGTAAAAAGTTTTATACACAGTTATTCGGTTATTCCGGTAATTGGTGCATTGAGTTGCCTTTACCTCATGATTGAAATTCCTGCCATCAGCTGGCTATGGTTCTTCGCCTGGATGGGCTTGGGCTTAACCATTTATTTTCTTTATGGAAGAAAACGAAGCAAGCTTGCTGCAGCATAATTTTAGGCACTGCAAAGCCAGTAAAATGCAAGTGAATCTGGCAGTATGAATTCTTATGTACATTTGCATTTCTTAATGTGTAAGCAATGAAGTACCAGGTTGGGGATGAAATAATCGTACTGCTCAGCAATGAAGAGGGCAGGGTGGTAGAGCTGGTGAATGATCAGCTGGTGATGGTTGAGGTTCGCGGGGTAAAATTCCCTGCTTATATGGACCAGATTGATTTTCCTTATTTTAAACGGTTTACGGAAAAGAAACTTTTTCCAGAAAAAAAAGCTGCTCCAAAAGTTTATGTAGACCAGCTGCCAAAAGAAAAACCTGTTCCCAACCGGATCAGTGTAGCCGATGGGGTTTGGTTGTCTTTTTTACCCAGGTTTACACTGGACGATTTTAATGATGAAGTAGTTGAATCGCTCAAAATACAGCTTGTTAATAAAACAGCTATCGGGTTTAAATTTGCTTATACACAATCATTCCTGGGGAACCCCTCTTTTGAATTTTCAGGGGGCATAGCGCCTTTCCATGATTTCTACCTGCACGATATTCCTTTTGAATCTGTGAATGACAGCCCTTCTTTTTCAATCGAATTTTCTCTGGAAAAACCCGATAAAAAGAAAGCA
>JBDKLG010000266.1:0-3455 GCA_039795695.1 Bacteroidota bacterium | reverse complement strand
CCTTGCCGTTCCAGTCGGCCATTCCATATTGCCTGTCCCTGGTAACCCCGCTGATATCGTCCACAATGGCTTTACGCTCTTCCAGTAACCTGTTGAAGAGGGTGCTTTTTCCCACATTGGGACGGCCTACTATTGCAATTGTATAACTCATTTTATTTAAACTAAAATATTCAATAATATATTATAAATAATTGATTTTAAATCAATTATATCCATATTCTTTCAATTGTAAATCGTTGTCGCGCCATTTGGGCCTTACTTTAACGAATAGTTCCAGGAACAGTTTTTGGCCGATGAAAGCTTCAATATCCTTCCTTGCATCGATGCCGATCTGCCTGATCATTTTTCCCTTATCGCCAATGATAATGGCTTTCTGTGTTTCGCGGTTTACAATAATATCGGCCTGTATTTTTACCAGGCTCTCCTTTTCCTTAAACTCGTTTACCATTACGGCGGTATGGTAAGGTATTTCATCCCCAAACAGGTGGTAAATCTTTTCCCTGATGATTTCCCCCACAAAAAATTTGGTTGGCAGGTCGCTCAGGTCCTCTTCACTATAAAAAGGGTTGCCTTCTGGAAGCATTGACAGAATGGCATCCAGTAATTTATTCAGGTGTAATTTCTGTAAGGCGGCTATTTTAATGATCTGTTTGCAATAGGGCTTGTTGGCAAAATAAGCTTCTGCCAGAGCAATCCGGCCATTGCCTGCCGCATCAATTTTATTAAGCACCACTATGGAGGGCACTTTCAGTTTCAGAGAGGCAAAAATGGATCCGGTTTCTTCAAGGTCCTCGTTGGGATCAACAATCAGGAGCGCTAAATCGGCATCTTCCAGGGCTGTTTTTACAGAAGCCATCATTTTCTCGTGCAGCTTGTACCTGGGATCAATGATACCGGGTGTGTCGGAGAAAATGACCTGGTACTTACCCGGTTCATTCAGAAAAGCCTTGATCCGATGCCGGGTTGTTTGCACTTTGGGCGATACGATGGCCATTTTTTCCCCTATCAATGCATTGAGCAGGGTACTTTTTCCCGCATTGGGCTTACCGAATATGTTTACAAAGCCAACCTTCATCAGGGTAAATTAGGGATTATAAATCAGGAATTAAAATCAGGGGCAATAATTGGCGCTCTTCAAAGCTTTGCCTTTTAATCATTCCTTCTTAATTAAAAAAGGCCCAAACGGGCCTTTGCTTGTTGCGAGGGAAGGGATCGAACCTCCGACCTTCGGGTTATGAGCCCGACGAGCTACCGCTGCTCTACCTCGCGATGTAATGGGGTGCAAAAGTAGGGCCGGGACGCTTGTTTTCCAAATCTAATTTGCTTATTCGTCGGATTTATGCCTGATGGTAGCCCCTCCGCTACTGCTGATATCGCGGATGAGTCCGGTTCCCTTGTAGTGGATATTGCTGCCGCCACTGGCTGTAGCATTCATTTCTTTGTTAACGGTTATCTGGATATTCGATGCCCCGCTGGCATCAATTTTACACTGTTCTGTTTTAAGCTCATAGGCTTTTACATTACAGGCCCCGCTGGCTTCTATACTGGCATTTTCCGCTTTACCGCTCAAACTGAAATTGGAAGCCCCGCTGGCAGTAATGCGCAGTTTGTTTACTTCCAGTTCTCCCACAAAATCGCTTGCACCCGACATTTCAATTCTTAATTCGTTTTGCCTGATGGGGTCTGTCGCTTTTACATTGCAGGCTCCCGAAGCTTCCATTTTTTCCAGTTTCTGGAAAGTAACATAGGCTTTCATCTTATTGTTTCCCCAGGTTTTCCAGTTAATGCCTTTGGCATCGAAATAAATATGGAGCAGGCCGTTTTTAACCTCGGTTCTTATCCTTGCCTTCATATCGTCTGAAGCGGCGCTGATGGCTACTGCATCGGTATTTCCCTGCGATAAGTACAGGTCGATGGCTCCTGAGAGCTCGATACCGGTAAAAGCCGATACGGTACGGATTTCTGCATTGGCATCAACTACAAGGTTCTTTTCACGCTGTGCCTGTATGGAAAGCACTCCCATCGCCATCGCAAGGGTTATCAAAAATTTCTTCATGGGAACTGTTTAGTTTGAAACGATTGAGTAAATATAAAGTTACAGTTGGGAAAGATTTCCTGAATACCTATTTTTGTGCCGGATCATTCCTCGGGGTGCTGGCGGTTTAAGAACCAAAGGCTGAGATAATACCCGTTGAACCTGAACAGGGTAATTCCTGCGAAGGGAAGGTGTACATTTTTTATTGGTACCTCTCCGTTAGCTATTCCCTGTTCCCATTATTAACTTTTAAAAAAGAAACATGAAAAAGTTTTTGGGAACAACCGTATCTGCGCTATTATTTTTATGCTGTCTGGCGCAGCCCAACAAAAAAACCTCCGTTGAAGGCATTATCAGCGACAAATCCACCCATTTACCCCTGAGCGGAGCCATTATTCGAATTGGCGAAAGGCAGGCCATTACGGATGAAAAAGGCTATTTTATTTTCACATCCCTGGAATTGAACAAAGAATGGCTCGAAGTATCCAGTCTGGGATACGAATCGTTTAAACAGGCATTGGGAAGCGGCCAGCCGAAATTAACCCTCGCCGTTGAACTTAATCCTACCCCACTGTTTTTGCAACCCCTGGAAATAAGGTCGGTGAGGGCTTCCGAAAGGGCTCCTTTTACCAAGACCAATTTAAGCAAGGAGCAGATAAGCAAGAACAATCTTGGGCAGGATATCCCTTTTTTACTGGATCAGACCCCATCTGTTGTGGTGAATGCCGATGCCGGCAACGGTATTGGTTATACGGCTATTCGCATCAGGGGAACGGATGCCACCAGGATCAATGTTACCCTGAATGGTATCCCCTATAATGATGCCGAAAGCATGGGTACTTATTTTGTGGACCTGCCTGATTTTGGTTCTTCTGTAAGCAGCATCCAGGTTCAAAGAGGTGTGGGAACCTCTTCGAATGGTGCAGGTGCTTTTGGTGCCACCATGAATTTATCTACCAATGAATACAATGCCAAAGCCTATGGGGAAAGCAATAATAGTTTTGGCTCATTTAACAGTTTCAGGAACAACCTTAAAGGGGGTACCGGATTAATTGGCGGACATTTTACCGTTGATGCCCGTCTCAGCAAAATCAGCAGCGACGGCTATATTGAAAGAGCCAGCAGCGATTTGCAGTCATTTTACCTGAGCGGTGCCTATCTGACCGACAATAGCTCCCTGCGGGTAAATATCTTTTCCGGAAAAGAAAAAACCTACCAGGCCTGGTATGGTGTACCGGAAAATATGTTAAGCAGCAACCGAAGAATTAATCCGGCAGGTACAGAAAAAGCGGGAAGTCCTTATGAGAACCAAACCGATAATTACACACAAACACATTACCAGTTATTTTTTAATCATCGTTTTAAGCAAAACTGGCAATTCAATACCGCTTTTTTTCTTACCAAGGGTAATGGTTATTAT
>JBDKLG010000265.1:0-12876 GCA_039795695.1 Bacteroidota bacterium | reverse complement strand
ATAACCGGCCTCCCTGCCGATTCCCTGAAATTCAAAGTTCCAAGCCTGAGAAATGTGGCAGTAAGTTTCCCTTATGGGCATGATGGACGTTTTTTTTCGATAAAAGCCGTACTGGAACATTATCGAAGCACGGTTCAATATAGTGCAACGGTAGACCCGTCAATGCAGAACAGGCTGCCATTGTCAAATTTTGAAATAGGCCAGTTAACTGCTTTCCTGCTTACTTTAACCGATTCGGCCTTTTTGAACAACCCTAAATTTTCAGCACCGGATGCAATAAACCTTAGGAAAGCGCCTGTTGATACACATCAGTAAGCACAGTTTTGTTACTTTAGAGGATTCATAGCTTATTAAAAACGAAATTCATACCCATACCCTTTGAGCGGAATAAAAAAATTAGCAGGACAAACTCTCTGGTACGGCCTACCAACCATCGCCAGCCGTTTTTTGGGCTATGCATTGAACATACTCTTATTCTGGATGTACAAACCGGCAAATACTGCCAGTATTACACAGGTTTATGCAGTCATCCCCTTTCTGAATATTCTTTTTACCTATGGTTTGGAAACCAGTTATTTCAGGTTTGTACAGAATAACGATAAAAAGAAACTCTACAATACATTGATGGTTTCAATCATTGGCAGTACCATTCTGTTTACCGCCATACTTTTCTGGCAGGCACAAAACCTTGCAGCAGCCATTGACTTTGCCGAGCACCCCGAATACATCCAATGGATGGCCCTGATTCTTTTTTTCGACACTTTAAGCGTGATCCCATTTGCCAAACTACGACAGGAAGGAAGACCGCGCAGGTATGCATTCATCAAAGTATTCAGCATTGTTTTCAATGTTGGCCTGGTCTTGTTTTTTTTAGGCCTTTGCCCGCGATTATTTGCCGAAAATCCTCAAAACCCCTGGTTGTTTTTCTACAAGCCATCCATCGACATCGGTTATTACATAATTGCCAATATTATTGCCAGCATACTCACTTTACTGCTGTTAATGAAAGAGTTTACTTCATTCCGTTTTCAATTTGATGCAGCATTATGGAAAACGGTCATGAGTTATTCCTGGCCCCTGATCATTGTTGGGCTGGGTGGCATGATCAATGAAATGCTCAGCAGATTGGTTTATACCCGTGTACTGAACTTACCCAGAGAAGAAGAATTGAGACAGCTGGGTATTTTTGGCGCCAATTATAAACTGGCCGTACTGATTACCATTTTCATTCAGGTATTCCGGATGGGTGCAGAGCCATTTTTTTTCAACCAGTCAACCGACAGCAATGCCCCCAAAACCTATGCAAGGGTGATGAAGTTTTTTGTGATTGCCTGTTGTTTTATCTGGCTGGGAATCGTTTTGAACCTGCCATTGATTAAATACCTTGGTTATGGAAAAAATGCATCAGAATATGGGGAAGGTATTGTTATTATTCCCGTTCTGGCCATGGGCAGTGTATTCCTGGGCATTTATTATAACCTGAGCGTATGGTACAAGCTCACCAATAAAACACTTACCGGAGCATGGATAACCTTGGCAGGCGCAGTAATAACCGTTTTATTGAATATATGGTGGATTCCCCTGTTTGGTTATATGGGTAGTGCCTGGGCAAGTTTTGTTTGCTATGCTTTTATGATGGTCATTAGCTACCTGCTTGGTCAGAAAAAATATCCCATCCCCTATGTTACAAAGAAACTCATAGCATACCTTGTTATTGTAACACTGCTTTTTCTGCTGCACAAACTCTTTATTTATTTAATCCCCGGTATCTGGATAGGTGCTTTGTTTGGAGCCATATTACTGGGTATTTTTACCTGGTTTATTATACTGGTAGAGAAAAAAGAATTCCAGAAGCTGCCGCTGATAGGCAAATACATCAAATAATCCGCAATAAACCATGGCTGAAGACTTAACTATTCTCAGGGGAAATAAGAAAGAGCAATACCTGTCGCTGGTTCCGCAGATTTTTGCATTGGTAGAAAGTGAACCTGATTTAATTGCCAATCTTGCCAATATCAGCGCTGCATTAAAAGAACAGTTTGGCTGGTTATGGGTAGGATTTTACCTGGTAAAAGAAGATCAATTGGTGCTGGGGCCTTTTCAGGGACCTGTTGCCTGTACCCGTATCAGCAAAGGCCGGGGTGTTTGCGGCAGCAGCTGGGCCGAAGCAACAACATTGATTGTTCCCGATGTAGAAAAATTTCCCGGACATATTGCCTGCAGCAGTTTATCCAGATCAGAAATTGTATTGCCATTGATAAAAGAGGGAAAGGTATGGGCCGTATTGGACATAGACAGTGAGCACCCGGATAACTTTGACGAAACAGATCAATTTTATCTGGAAAAAATTCTGACTGCTATTGAACAATAGTATGACCCTTTCCTGCAAATGCATCACAAAATCCGATTCAATAAAACAGCCCGGCAAAAAAAAATATCATTGCTCATTCACCTAATCGAAACAAGCAGCTCTTCTCTCCCAAAAGGCTTTAACAAATCATTCATTTTTTTTCCTTATCTTTGCAGCATTCATATACTCTCTCTACACGACTGATCATTCTTCCGTGACAAAGTTTTTCAAGTCAATTACGGGCAGGTTATATACCATCTGAGCAATTTCAGATGATACTTATTTAAATATTTTATATTTTGTTATTCGAACAATTACAACTCATTGAGCCCATATTAAAGGCTCTCAGGGAAGAAGGCTATTCAAGTCCCACTCCCATCCAGGAAGAAGCCATACCCCATATTTTAAATCGCAGAGATTTGCTTGGGTGTGCACAAACCGGTACAGGTAAAACCGCAGCATTTGCCATTCCTATGTTGCAGTTATTACAGGAAGATAAACTGAAAGACCCGCACGGCAGCGGTATCAAAGCATTGATACTAACACCAACGCGTGAATTGGCTATTCAAATTGAAGAAAGTTTTGCTGCTTATGGAAAATACCTGCGGCTTAGTCAGCTGGTAATTTTTGGCGGTGTATCACAACAACCACAAACCAATGCCCTCCGAAAAGGAGTGGATATATTGATTGCCACACCCGGCAGGTTACTCGACCTGATAGAACAGCGTTTCATCAATTTATCGCAGATACAATTTTTTGTGCTGGATGAGGCAGACCGTATGCTCGACATGGGTTTTATTCATGATGTGAAAAAAATCATCACCAAAATACCTGCGAAGCGACAAACACTTTTCTTTTCGGCAACCATGCCTGCAGAAATTGCGAAATTGTCAAGCACCATTTTAGCCAATCCGGCAAAAGTAGAAGTAACTCCCGTTTCATCAACTGCTGAAACCATCCAACAGTCCATGTTCTTTGTGGAAAAGGAAAATAAAAAGCATTTATTGATTCATTTGCTCAAAGACGCTGCAATTAAAACTGCATTGGTTTTTACCAGAACAAAACACGGAGCAGATAAAGTAGTGAAAGAACTGAGCCGGGCAGGTATTCCGGCAGAAGCCATTCATGGCAATAAATCGCAAAACGCCCGTCAGCGCGCTTTGGGGAATTTTAAAAGCGGGCATACCAGGGTACTGGTTGCAACAGATATTGCTGCAAGAGGAATTGATGTAGACAATCTTTCCCATGTAATCAATTTTGAACTACCCAATGTTCCTGAAACCTATGTACACCGTATTGGAAGAACGGGTCGTGCTGGTGCAAGTGGTATTGCCTTTTCTTTTTGTGATATGGAAGAAAAAGAGTTTTTACGCGATATCCAGAAACTGATTGCCAATTCAATACCAATTGTTACTGAGCATCCCTATGCCATGAGTGATACCTCATTAACTACTTACAAAACTTTACCCAAAAATCCCGCGCAAAAAACGCGTTCACACAATGAAAGAAGGTCTTTCCGGGGCGGCGACAGCAGAAGATATTCGGGAAACAATCATTCAAACAGGTATAGCCAGTAATAGTCCCGATAGTAGTAGTGAAACAAACTCACTACCAAGGGCAACAGCGTTTCCGCTTAGGGCAATGCCGGATAAATAACCAAACTATTTCGCTTAATTTAGTACCTATGATTAAGCGAAATAGTTTTTTTTATGTGTTACTGTTAATGAGTGCTGTTGCCTTTTCTCAAAAAAAGGCAGGCCCCTCTTCTATCGGAACAGCCAGTTCTTACTTTCCATCTGCAAAAGAGTGGAAACAAAAAACTGCTGCCGAAATGGGTATCAACGCCGCAAAGATCCAGGCAGCCATTGATTTGGCTATTGCTGCCGAAACCAAGAATCCCCGTAATATGGAAATCAGCCATTACCAGTCATTTGGCAAAGAACCCTATGGCGAAGGCATTGGTCCATTTGCCGAAAGAGGAGACCCAACCGGAATCATTGTTTACAAAGGATACATTATTGCCAGCTGGGGAGAGCCTTACAGGTGCGACATGACACATAGCGTAACAAAAAGTTTTTTATCTGCAGTAGTTGGATTAGCTGTTGACCGGGATTTGATACATGATGTAAATGATACCGTTGCAAAATACCTTCCACCAATTGAACTCTATACCCCTGGTCAGGTAAACAGGCCCGCAGAATTATATGGTCAGGCCCAATTAATCCAGCCATTTGCATCGGCCCATAACAAAACCATTACCTGGGATCATCTATTGAGGCAAACAAGTGATTGGGAAGGAACTTTATGGGGCAAACCTGAATGGGCCGACAGGCCCGATCCCGATCCTTCAAAATGGACAGGCAGAAAAAGGGTTTTACCCGGAACCGTTTTTGAATACAACGATGTAAGGGTAAATGCATTGGCACTTGCCGCTACAAGTGTTTGGCGCAAACCATTGCCGCAGGTGCTCAAACAGTATATCATGGATCCCATCGGCGCATCCAATACCTGGAGATGGACCGGTTACAGAAATGCCTGGATAGTGCTGGATGGTCAGGCTATTCAATCGGTAAGTGGTGGTGGGCACTGGGGAGGAGGTATGTTTATCAATGCTTATGATATGGCAAGATTCGGGCTGCTCAGTTTACACAAAGGAAACTGGAATGGCCAACAGTTAATCAGTGAAGACTGGGTGAAACGATCAGTAACGCCCACACCTGCTAAAACAGATTATGGCTTCATGAACTGGTTTCTGAATACCGATAAAAAAATGTTGCCCGATGCCCCTCTAACTGCCTTCATGCATATTGGCAATGGTAATAACCTGATTTATGTAGACAGCGAAAATGATTTGGTAATTGTGGTTAGGTGGATAGCAGATACAAAATCAATGAATACGGTTGTCAAAAGCGTTTTGGAAAGTTTACCCAAGTAAAAAAACAGCATAAAATTTCCTGGTGCTGCCGGTATATACAGCTGGCTTATTTTAAGTATTTAAAGATATTTTCTTCCTTTTTTCCCAATTCCCCCTATTTTTGCGCCCCGGTGGCGTTGGCCCGATTATTTATCGGCTGTTTGAAGTTGAAGCAGGCCTAAACCCAGGCTACCACTCATCACCCAACCTGCGGATGTGGCGAAATTGGCAGACGTACCAGACTTAGGATCTGGCGCCGTAAGGCATGCAGGTTCGACCCCTGTCATCCGCACCAACAAAAGGCTCTTTTAGAGCCTTTTGTTTTTCTTTAACTGAAATACACGCGATAAATTGAACCCAAACCTGATTTCGCCCTTGCTCCAATCGCCGGTTGTTTCCGTAATAAATGCGCGCTCATTCATGCCCGCAGAATTGGAAAAATGCAATTGAAAAACATGCCCCCCTGTTTCTATATCAATGCCCACTGATAACGGGGGATAATTGACAGATTCCGTAAGACCATTTACTAAATAAAAATAGTCCCAGGTAAATGCCATCCTTTTCGAAAATTTAACACGCCCCCCAAATCCCACTGCATACACATCATTCGGCTGTTTGTCGAATGGCACAAGGTTATTATGAACCATGGTAGGAGCCAGCTGCAGGGTAATGGCTTCACTAAACTTTCTGCCAATAATTGACTGAAAATAATAGGCCAGTCTGGAAGAAGTATAATTCTGAATAGTCAGGTCTGCAAATGGCAGCGTATTCATGGTCATCCCTGTAACAAAAGCAATTGTAAATGGAAATCTGCCTTTGCCGGTTTTCTGCCTTACGGGAGCAAATTTAAGGAACCCGTCCAGTTCTTTTTTATACGTACTTCTGCCAAACCCAAACATGATATTTCTGCTTAGTCCGAAATCAAAACCTATGCGCATACTGGCCTGGTCCAATCCAAACAAATTATTCGCGCCCTGGTTAACCGGCCCAAAACGGTGAAGTATCCTGAAATCCATGGTGCCTGGGGAAAGAAATTCCATTGAATGGCCATTGATAATCCGGGGCGATTTGAACGCATTCGTTACAATTTCCTTCTGGGGCTTGTCTTCCCCTGCTAATTTGAGCAAGTCTTCTTCCTGGGAGAAGATGGGCAAACAAAAGAATAAATCCATCATCATCAGCCCTGTATAAATCCATCTCTTTTTCATACTACTATTTTAATGAATCAATAATTATCCTTTCAAAGGATCGAGTAAACAATCGACCGAAATTTTGGCCTGTGTGGCTACTTTATCGGCAACCAATTGTGGCACATTTATTTTAAAATCTGCCAGCAATACCTGAAAGATTGCATTAAGCTGAATATGGCCTGCTCTCACTGCAAGTGTACCAACAGTTTCAATTTCACTGGTACTGCCATGCATGGTTAGCTTGCCTTTCACTTTTACTTCATAAGACCCGTCTTTGGCATAATTAACAGATGCATTGTTGGTAAGCACCCCCCTGAATTCAGCTTTGGGAAACTGGTTGCTTTCTACATAGTTTTCATTAAAATGTTCCTGCATCAGCGCTCTTTCAAATTCAAAGCCCTTCATTAATACAGCCAACTGAAGATTGCCTGTTTTCGTATCCAAAACACAGGTTACACTTTTGTTTACACCAATGATATTTTCAGGTGATTTTGGCACTGTTGCATCAAATCCTATCTTACCTGTTTTCGTAAAATATTTTTCCTGTGCGGGTGCAAA
This sequence comes from Bacteroidota bacterium, assembly GCA_039795695.1. Classification (GTDB taxonomy): domain Bacteria; phylum Bacteroidota; class Bacteroidia; order Chitinophagales; family Chitinophagaceae; genus Sediminibacterium. The sequence goes on along the minus strand of JBDKLG010000265.1, from coordinate 5,864 downwards.
CAGTCCTGTACTTAAAACAAACAGGGCACTGACTAATAATTTTTTCATAATAGATTTAAAATTTTATTGTTTGAATTCTGAACGATTAAGAATAATATCGGCTCCCAAACCAAGTTCATCGGGCAGGTAGCCGGTGCATACCCCGATGATGGTAACAGGATTGCCAATCATTTTTTTGCTGTACTCCGGCTGTTTGTCGCTGCTCATACTGCATCTTATAGATGCTGTTTGAGCAGTATCTCCCAGCACAATTGTGTAATTACCTTTGTCGTCTTTATTGATGGCTTTCAAATTGCCTGTTACTTCAATAATATTTCCAAGGTATTTTTTATTGGCTGCTTCTCCATGCTCCGAAAATGCAGCAATCAATACATTGGAGCTTACCCGATACAAGGGCGTTTGTGCTGAAACAGGCAGGTTTCGTCGATTGAACTCTCTGAATAAATAAGTTCCCCCAATAATGGAGATAACCAAGAGTATCAGCACAGAATAAAACATTTTTCTTTGCATTGAATGGGGTTTAATTGTTAGGTAATCCTTCGTTAATCCATTTCTGAACAAGTGCTATCTGGCAGCTAGTAAATTTGTTCCCTCCCTTGGGCATGGCCGAATATCCTGCAGTGTGGCTAATGCTTCCAAATAGTTTTCCGTTGGATGCAATGGCTTTGTCGGCCGCATAAGTACCCATCAATATATTCCCCGATGGCGCAGTTCCTGTATGGCAACCATAGCACTGCTGCTGAAAAAGGGGAATTATTTTTCCTGCATAGGAAATAACCGCACTCGTATCACAAACCATATTTACAGTAGAAGGATACAGGAGATCTGCTTTGTCGTAGTAGCAGGCATGAAACCCTATTACGAGAAAAAACAAAATGAGTATTGAAATATATTTTTTCATTTAACATGATTTTAGTTGTTTGGTGTACCCGAATCAATCCATTTTTTCACCTGCCGGATTTCGCAATCCGGAGACTTAATGCCTCCCTTGGGCATGGCCGAAAAGCCTGGCGACCAGTTAACCGATCCATAAAGTTTTCCATTCAGGGCAACTGCTTTAACAGCATTATAGGTAGACAGGTCGATACCGCCACCCAATGAAGCCGTATTATGGCAACCGATGCATTTGTTTTGAAGCATGGGAAGAATGGCCGCACTGAATTTAAAATTGGCAGTATCGCATGCATCACAAACATTGTTTAAAGCCCCCTGGTTAATCCAGGTTTGAACTTTAGCAAGCTGGTCTGCAGTAAATGCAGGCTTCGGAGGCGGGGGCATTCTGTTGCTTCCGGTACTTTTAATCACCGCATACAATTTGCTGGAGCCGGCTTTGCCGGGAGAAACAATGCGCATAATACCTGTATAAGTGCTCAGATTAATTCCTTCTGCGTGTGTAACAGCATCATGACAACCACTCATTGCGCAATTCGCATTCATGAGGGGCTGAATATAATTGGCAAAATAAACAGTATCTGCACTGCAGGTCTTACCGGATATTCCGGGAACAAAGGGAACAATGGAAACACCGGTGGTATCTGCAAATTTTCCTGCCACCGGAATTTCATGTTTGCAGGCCTGAAAAAAAATCCATCCGGAGAATAAGACAGCCAGGGCTGAAATGGTTTTGTTTTTCATAAATATCATTTTTGATTAACGGGTAATTGTATCTGGTTTTAAGCCACCCACTCATGAGCATAAGCCTAACTATCCACCACCTGTTTTGGTACAAACAGGCAGTGAAAAAAACTTTGCTTCAATGAATCTTAAGAATTGGCTGGTTTAAACCATTTGGCGGGGAGGCCTGAGAAGGGTATCATAATAATCCTTTAAAACCAGTGGATTGCGATAAAATGCCCCCAGTTTATTTATAAAATTGGCCTGTTGCTTTTCCGTTTCAAAAAAAGCGGGTGGTGCAATGGCTACTATTATTAACTGGTGGCAGAACCTGCGAAAAGGCAATTCATTGTCTTGCGCATCATCATTCGCATCTTCATCATCGCCAATATAGTGTTGAGAAATGAAATTGATGAAGCCAAGCCGGGGATTAAGCGCTGAATGATAACGGTAATGTTCGAATACTTTGGGCAAACGCAATAGCTGCCTCAGCTCAGTGTTTCCAATGAGGTGCAGCACCATAAGCGATATGAGAATATTTCTTTGCACAATTAGTTTTTAAACAAGAAAAATGCCGTTAACCGATATTTAAAAAGAATAGGCTTTGTTTAACATTTATTCAATGAATAACAAAAACATTGAATATTATTTCCCTTTTACCCATTAATGGCAGTTCTGATGCAGTTGATACGGATACTTTATTGATTGCTGCCTCATTTTTCCCGATTTTGCATAAAAGCCATATTTTGGGTCATTTCCTCTTAAAAAGCGGATAAAAACACGAGAAATTTGTAGTAGCGGGGTCACAAATACCCATATGGAAAGATTCCCTTTCCTCCTTTTCCTGCAAATCCTTACCTTTGCAGCCCAAATTTTAAGCTTAAAAAATCAACACATGGCATCTGTTACAAGAGAGAACATTGGTTTACTGAACGATAAACTGACCGTTCAACTGAATAAAGAAGACTATTTTACCGGCTTTGAACAAAGCCTGAAAAAATATGCCAAAACTGCCAATATACCCGGATTCCGCAAAGGAATGGTTCCGGCAGGTCTGGTTAAAAAAATGTACGGACAAGGTGTATTCAGTGATGAGATACTTAAAAAAGTGGAAGCCGAACTGAACAATTACCTGAACAACGAAAAGCTGGAAATTTTTGCCCAGCCACTGCCACTGGATAATGACGCTGCCAAACTGGATATGAACCAGCCTGCCGACTACCAATTCTCCTTTGAAGTGGGACTGAAACCCGAATTCGATTTAGATCCTTCCAAAATAAAAGTAACGCGCTACCAGGTAACAGTTACAGATGAAATGGTACAGGAAGAAGTTGAGCGCCTGCAGATCCGCAATGGTAAAATGACAGAACCCGAATCTGTAACGGGTGATGACAATGTGCTCAATGTAAAATTTACTGAATCAGACGAAAATGGTACTGCCATTGAAGGCGGCATCAGCAAAGACAATTCTTTACTCGTTAAATATTTCGCAGCAGATTTTCGCAAATCACTGATGGGTAAACAGAACAATGATACCATCCTCTTGCAAATAGGTAAAGCATTTGAAGAAAAGGAAAAAGAAGCCATTCTGGCCGACCTGGGTTTAACGAAAGAAGCAGGTGATAAATATTTTTCTGTGCTGATTACCAAAGTGGGTCTTGTAGAAAGGGCGGAACTGAATGAGGATTTCTTTATAGCCGTTTATCCCAACAAGGAAATCAAAACTGAAACTGATTTCAGAGCCGAGGTAAAAGCCGAGATAGCCATGCACTTTGAACAACAGTCAAAAAACCAGGTATACGACCAAATATACCATCACCTGGTAGACCATACTAAAATGGAATTCCCCGAAAACTTCCTGAAGCGCTGGTTACAAACAGGCGGTGAAAAACCCAAAACTGCCGAAGAGGCAGATGCCGATTATCCGGGCTTTATCAGCCAGCTGAAATGGACCCTGGTAAGCAGCAAGATTATTGCAGACAATAAGATTGAGGTTCTTCCCGATGATATTCGCGATTTTGCCAAACAGCAGTTATTCAGCTATATGGGCGGACAGCTGGGCGCATTGGGCGATAACCAGCAATGGGTAGATGACTACGCCAACCGTATGATGCAGGACCGAAAATTCGTAGAAGACAGCTACCACCGCATCAGCACGGATAAAATGTTTACGCTGCTGGATGGCCAGGTTAGTGCCAAAGAAGAGGGCATCAGCTCGGAAGATTTTGCCAAAAAACTGCACCACCACCACCACTAAACACAAATAGTTGCATATTAAAAGCCGGAATCTACCAATTCCGGCTTTTTTAATAAGCTGTTGGTACTGAATCCGAAAGAAAAAACTGACTACTTGTCGTTTAAATCCGGTTTGCACAGTATTTGCCAATAGAATTATTCTTGAAATAGCAAATCCCTTATCTTCAAAGCGAAAATTGAAAGCATGAACACAGGAAAAGAATTTGAAAAATTTGCGGTAAAACACAGCGGTATCAGCAGTGCTACGCTGCATAATTACCGGGAAAACGGATTTACCAATCTTACCCCCTATATTATTGAGGAAAGATCATTGAATGTGGCCAGCATGGATGTGTTCAGCCGGTTAATGATGGACAGGATCATCTTTCTGGGAGAAGGCATCAACGATTATGTGGCCAATATTGTTACTGCCCAGCTGCTGTTCCTCGAAAGCACCGATCGCAGCCGTGATATTCAGATGTACCTGAACAGCCCCGGAGGCAGTGTTTATGCGGGTTTGGGTATTTATGACACGATGCAGTTCATTGGGCCCGATGTAGCAACGATTTGTACAGGTATTGCCGCAAGCATGGGACAAATCCTATTATGTGCCGGTGTGCCTGGTAAAAGAACGGCATTAAAACATAGCCGCATCATGATGCACCAGCCAAGCGGTGCAATTGGCGGCCAGGCTACGGATATTGAAATTACCGCAAGAGAAATCAAAAAACTAAAGCTTGAATTGTATGCCATTACCGCCCACCACACGGGTAAAGATCCCGAAACCATTGCCAAAGACAGCGACAGGGATTTCTGGATGACTGCTGCGGAAGCAAAGGAATACGGGCTGATTGATGAAGTATTGTTGACCAATCCCAGAAAAGAAAAGAAAAATATTTAATCCGAAACCTACCAATAGTTGCAGTCTATGACAGTCAACTTACCGGTTTCAATATCCATCAATAATTATTATACCGATAAAACAAATTTTATGCGTTTTTCAAAATACATCGTCAACCCCTATTTAATGGAAGATGAAGAAGAGCAGGAACCCAAAGAAGAAAAGCAGGAACCAATGGGTGGCTTTATGATGAAAAAGATGGAAAAACTCTTTTTTGAAAAAAGAGCTGTTTATTTATGGGGTGTGGTAGATGATAAATCGGCCAAAGATGTTGTGACCAAACTCTTATTATTGGATGCCGATAAACCCGGTGAAGAAATCAAGTTTTACATCAATAGTCCCGGGGGTGTGGTAACCAGCGGCATGGTGATCTATGATACCATGAAGCTGATACAAAGTCCTGTAAGCACAATTTGTATGGGATTGGCAGCCAGCATGGGTTCCATCCTCTTAAGCGCAGGTACCAGGGGCAAAAGGTATGTGTATCCGCATGGCGAAATCATGATACACCAGCCAAGTCTGGGCGGTTATTTTCAGGCCACCAGCGCTGATATTGAAATTCAGGCCAATCAGATCCGTAAAACCAAGGAATTAGGTGCCAAAATTCTGGCTGAAAATTGCGGAAAACCGGTAGAACAGGTTATGGCCGATTTTGACCGCGATTACTGGATGGATGCCCAGGAAGCAGTAGCTTATAGCATTGTAGATGCCGTTTTAGGCAAAATTTAAGGCCCAATCCGGCTTTTTAGCAGTTATTTCCCTTGAAATATGCCCTGTAGACCCCCGAACTGTGCTAGATTTGCATCAAATTGGTGCAAACAGCTGTCCTATTGAAACCTGTTTACTGATTATACCTTGAATTATGGCGAAAGCGTCTCAATTACATTGTTCCTTCTGTGGCCGTAACCGCGATGAGGTTAAAATACTTATTGCCGGGCAGGATGGGCATATCTGTGAGAACTGTGTAGAACATGCGCAGGAAATTATTGTGCAGGAATTGACCAATAAGCAGGAACCTTCCGGTGCTGCAGGCAATTTTAAACTGAATGTTCGGAAACCGGCAGAAATAAAAAAATTCCTGGATGAATACGTAATTGGCCAGGATGATGCAAAA
>JBDKLG010000264.1:0-3064 GCA_039795695.1 Bacteroidota bacterium | reverse complement strand
GTTATTTTGGTAGCCACAGGAATGGTACCAGCTGTATTTATAAGTGCTGCTGCAAAATGGTTAGCCCCAGAGCCTGTAACAAAATTGGCAGACCAGTTCGTGATATCACTAAAATTTTCGGTATAGCGCAGCAGGTTCTGCGATGCCATGATGATTGGTATGACAGCAGAAGTAGTGAAACTGCTTTCAGTACCATAACCCAGTCCCCCATTATTTCCTGCAAAAGCACGATAGTAATAAATTGTATTGGCAGCCAGGCCCGAAACTGTTTTGGAGTAAGTAGTTCCGGATAAATTTGAAGAAACGACTTGTGTACCGGTACCGGGAACGAAATTTTGTGTGGTGCTATATTCAAAGCCATAGGTATTCACAGGCGAACATCCAGTGACAGTAATGGTTCCAAGCAAATTGGCAGATGTGCCTGCTACCGTATTTGTTCCCGAAACCACTGAAGGCAAAGTATTGACAGCAGTGGCAAGAACAGGGACAAGGATACCGGAGTGCCCTCCACCGCTTACCAGTAAATTACCATTATCCGATTGAACATTTGTGGGTGAATATTTTACATAAATAAGCTTGCCGGCAAATGCGTTTCCGGAATAAGTAAAACTGAAAGGATTGGCATAAACACCTGAAGCAGTTTCAGAAAAATAAAACCCGGAATTGCCGGATACGACGATTGCCGAACCATCCAAACTGCTCCCATCAAGTGTAAATGTATTAGGTGTTGAACTGGTATTGATACAGATATTGCCAATTGCAGGTAATGGAGAAGCAATGGTTAAAACGGGCACAGCAGGTGCCGCACGAAGAATGGTAATTGTATAAATTTTTGTTGTGATACCATCCTGTGCAATCACACGAACATCGATGGTATTGGTACCCACATTTAAAGGCATAGAAACTAAGGGACTGTTATACGCACCTCCATTCAATCTTGCATCAACGCTAGAATTGGCCTGGGCCCTGGTAAAATTCAGCAATACGGCATTCACTGTATTACTTACGGATGCAGCATAGGAAACGGTGGCTGGATTAAATGCGGGCGAAAAAGTTCCGGGGTTGATTGACAGGGAGGCAAGATCTGCATTATTGGAAATAGCAGGTAAGGAAGCACTGGCAGTTACCGATAGATCATCAAACCTGAAATTGGCCGTACCGGCAGAAGCTGTCCCGGTTCCGTTATAGCCATATATTCTAATTGTGATGGCCTGGCTTAATCCGCCGGCAATGTTTAAACCGGCATTTGTTTTTAAGGACCATGCGGAATTGTTTGATATGCTACCTGTAGCAATATCAGCTGTGTAATTATCCAGGTTTGTGCGAATAGTATATGCCTGCGGACCTGTACTGGTGCTCCTGCATCCAAAATTGATTCCTGTAACCAATGCCGAATATCCGGCACTGGGGGTTACAGTAAATTCAATATAAGCACTTCCTGAAGCAGCTGTATTTAATGCCAGTGTTCTGGCTGCGAGTCCGGCATTAAAAGTTCCAGAAGCGCCGGTATATCCTGATGATACAGATGAACTTGTAATGAATGTAGTAGTACCGTTATTATTACCCTGTACCAGGTCAGAAGAACCAAGGTTGGTTACGGTAGAATTGGATGGGACCGCTGTGCCTGCAGAAAAATTCCATCCGATGGTTTGTGCACTGGATTGTAAACAATACAAAAGCAGTACCAGTTTGATGAGCAATAATTTTTGCGTAAAATTTTTTAACATAGGATTGTTTTATGTGCGGTCATTTATTGTAAGGCTGTGATAAGTTAGGGTGCTAGGCGTTCAACCAAATTATATTGGTTGTTGTATGCTGGATATGTGCAATTGCAGTTCAAATATGGTTCGGAATTGCAGGGTCATTTCGAAAGTTTTCGAAGTTATAGGTATTGGCGATACCATGCTGATTAAATTATTAACACTATCGGCAGCTTTTGAAGAAAACTTATCGGCAGGATAATTTTTCTTGTCTTTTTTTAAGCCCTTATTCCCCGAAAGCATTGATAATATTGGGCTTTCCTTATCTGGGTCATCTACACATCCTTAGCATAATCAGGATGCTGCCATCGTATTTATGGCATTGGGGTAACAATAATTTAATGATAGGGTTATGTGGCGGCTTGACTATTGTGTAGGACCAACACAACCATACAGCCCTTCATTATTTTGAGCGATTATCAAAGCTTTTCTTAACTTTCAGTATGATTCATTATTTTAAAAGTAAAGTGATACATCCACTGCAGCGCTATATTCACGACAGCCGTTCTGTAGGGATAACACTACTTGTTTGCACGGCTGTTTCGCTTTTACTGGCCAATCTTGGTTTCTGGCAGGAAGGGTACCGAAACAGTTGGTCTGCAACTTTTGATGGCACATTGAACCATCATTTTACCCTGGGATTCTTATCTATACCTAACTCCCCTACCATGTGGATCAACGATGGGTTGATGGCCATTTTTTTCTTTCTTGTAGGGATGGAAATTAAAAGAGAGATGGTTAGCGGAGAACTTGCTTCTATCCAAAAATCTCTTTTGCCTGTTTTTGCCGCTATTGGGGGGATGTTGGTTCCCGCAATTTTATTCAGCTTATTTAATAAGGGAACAGATGGTATGAAAGGATGGGCTGTTCCTACTGCTACAGATATTGCTTTTACCCTGGGTGTAGCATCTTTGCTTGGAAAAAGGGTGCCGGTGGGGTTAAAAATATTTCTTACGGCACTCGCCATCATCGATGATCTTGGGGCCATTATCATTATTGCCCTTTTTTATGGGGGTAAACTGAATGTGCTTTATTTGTTGGGATGCCTGGTTATTGTTGGCATCATCTGGTTTTTAAACAGGCAGGGAAAAAAGTTTGGCCTTTTACATTGGGCATTGGGTATCGGGCTTTGGTATTGTATGTTTAATTCCGGTATTCATGCAACTGTTGCCGGGGTATTGTTTGCCTTATTGGTGCCCACTACTGCTTTAGCCAAATTCGAGCTAAGGCTGCATACGCCTGTATACTTTATCATCATGCCCATTTTTGCACTTGCCAATACAGCTATCGCATTACCCGAAAAC
>JBDKLG010000263.1:0-12665 GCA_039795695.1 Bacteroidota bacterium | reverse complement strand
ACTGTTCCATAACTGCAAAAAACACAGCAGTCGCCTTCCAATGGTTTAAGTCTTGCGTGGCATTGTTCGCATTCATAAAAAAACATGCAGGCATCGGTTGGCATTGTTTCGGTTTTGCTATGCCCGCAATGGGGGCAGGTAATGGTTGAACTAAGCTGCAGCTCTTTTCCTTGATCGTTAATACAGGTATCACAGGTGCCGGCCCTTTTATTATAGCGGAAATTCCATAAAGTAGCCATTAACTGACCAAACATACCCGCGTATAAAAACCAGATCCAGTGATCGCTTTCATTGAAGTGATAGCCATAAAAAATCAATCCACCGCTTACTATGGCAAGCATCAATGGATACCTGTTACCATTCCTTCGATAAGCAATAAATAAGCCGATGATAGTAATCAGCACCATGATCTGAAAAACCCACATCGTCCACCCGCCAAACAGTTCAAAACTTCCCAGTCCCAGTCCTGTAAGGGCAAATGCAAAGAGCGGGAAACAACAGGGCGAGAATAGCGCTGTGATAAAAAGCCCTGCAGCGCCCAGTTTGTCTATGTTTTGAAACAATTTCATTTGCATCATTTAACTGTGTGAACAAAATAAAATTAGCATAATAATTTTACCTCAGCTTCATGTAGTGATCAGTTAGTCGCAGATTGAATTGTTGCCCAGGCGATTTTTTATGGCGATACATGCCTATTTATACGGACATAATATAAAGGTGTGCTATATTTTTTTTAGGCACAAATGGAACGGATACCCAAACTCAAATCCTTTTAACCTTTACAGCACCACAAATCAATCATCCCGCTTGCGCAAAGCCCCTTTCCAGTTATACTTCGCAGACTTGTACTGCTCAAAACTCTGCTGGATATAATAGCCCAGCTCTAAGTCGTTTAACAATTGTACCAGCTCATATTCCGGCCTGTACCTGACCATGAAAGTATCCAGTTCGGGCGACTGAAGTTTGGTGATTTTTCTTACAAACTGTTTGGTATACCGGTGATTTACATAAGCTTCCTGCTCCTGCTCCACCAGGCGTTTTTGTAAACTTAATATGCTCCTGTTTCTTTTAAAACGAAACATATTGATTATTTCGTCCAGGTCAAAGCCAACCGTTAATCCTCCCGGATTGTAATTGGGGTTATTACTCAGGCGCAGCCCCGGTTTCCGGAAATCGAATATTTTGGCATAATCTTTCCGGTTCTGCATCGAATCGAATTTGTAATAGTTATTACGCACTTTCACTTCGGGCAATTCTGTTGCCCGTAAATGTATCATCACATTAAAATTGTCGGGATTGCTGATGGTATCTACGGGATACTTCATGGTAGTCTTACCTATTAATGAAAACCAGATAGAATCTTTGGCCCTAACGGTAATCGAATACCTTCCCAGAGAATCTGTAATAGTGCCCCTTCCTGAATTACTAATTACCCCAACTGCTTCCAAAGGCCTCCTGGCTGTAATATCATAAACAGTGCCGCTAATGGTAATCAACTGTGCCTTTAATTCCTGCAAAGCTGCCCCCCCTACCAGCACCAATAATACAATAGATAACCTTTTACGCAAATCCATGATTTAGATTGTAATATTAAAGCAGGCATCCCATACTACAAGATTTGACCGGGGAATTAACGAGTTTTTTGCATTGGTCAGGCTATTGGCCTATCAACCGGCAATCGCAGATACCGGATGCCGCTTGCTAAAACTTCGTGTCAATAATATAGGGCAGCATCTTTCTCCAGGTAGGCCAGTCGTGACCGATATCATTTCCCCATACATCAAGGTCATACCAGATGCCTTTGTTGTAAAGCACGCCCGCAAAGCGTTTGGAGGCATTGGGGTCTTCATAGGAACCGCTTCCGGTATAGATATGGATATGGTGACTGGCCCTGATCTTATCCAGGTACCATTCATCGGTGAGATTGGGTAAATAGTGTTCGGGACTATTGTAATATACCTGGTCGTCAAAAAAACCCTTGGTATACTCTGTAAGATCATATACACCGCTCATACTGATGGCACCATTGATGCTATCGGGCCTTTTAAGAAAAAGATTCATTGCATGCAGGGCACCAAAGGAAGCACCGCAGGTATATACCATGGTATCATTGCTTGTAGCATTGCGAATAAAAGGAACTACTTCATTGAACACATATTCATTGAACTGGTTATGACGGATGGCTTTGTGTGCCGGTTCCATTTCATTGTTCATCCAGCTTTCCTTGTTCATACTGTCAATGCTGAATACCCGCATTTTCCCCGACTTGATAAAAGGGGCCAGGGCATCTATCAATTGGAACCTTTCATATTCCAGGTAATCGGCAGCAGCAGTCGGTATCAGTAATAAAGCAAATCCATAATGACCATAGGATGCAATCGGCATTTCCTTTCCCAATGCGGGGCTGTACCAGGAGCTTAGTTGTCTGTTCATCTGCAATTATTTTTCACCGCAATAGCCCGGATTGGTCTTATTTGAACTGCGGCAGTATCAATGGTATGTTTAGGTAAGCGGTTGTTTTCTGTAAAAAGATGGATGCGGCAAATTATCCGCCATCCTTACTCAATACAGTTTTTCTTTATCTCCTTCCACAAATCACGGTAACACTGTGCCGCATAACTGCTGGCAGCAAAGGTTTCCAGGGGTGCTTCATTCACCCCCATTTTCTCCACATCACTCAGGTAAGGGAGGTAGTTTTTAAGAAAAAACTTATCCTTGTAAAAACTGTTCATCACTTCATGGTGCAGGTTCTTGCGGTGGTCTACCATGCTGAAAAAGCATTTTATTTTGGAACTGTCAAGCTCATTCTCCTTAAAATAAGCAGCCACTGTTTCATAAGACCTGATCGATAAAGTAGTGGGTATATTGGGCATCAGTATCCAGTCTACCCCCGAAAAAATAGCATCATGCAAATAAGAAATACCCGGCGGACAGTCCAGTATCACGATGTCATACTCTTTTTTGAGCCCGGACAATAAGGAAGCGATTTTTTTCTTCGACTGCTTCATCTCATTGAGTAAAACATCTGCATGGCGGGCCGATAAATCAGCGGGAATGATATCGAGGTTATCGAAGGCAGAATTTTGTACAGCATCCAACAGTTCCATTTCATTGCTCAGCAATTTTTTGGATTCATTTTTGGTGCCGGCTTCTGCCCCAAGATAAAATGAGGAAGACCCCTGCGGATCCATATCCCATATCAGGGTTTTATAGCCTTCTTTGGCAGCTAAATAAGCCAGGTTGATAGATGCAGCTGTTTTTCCAACGCCGCCCTTGAGGTTGTAAAATGCTAATGTGACCATACTCTAATATACAGATTTTACTCAATTTCCCAATCGAAGAACTTAAATAAGCCAGCCCAGTAAAAGACAGGCCATCACAATAATGGGGGCTTTGATGCGGTTACTATTCAGGAGTAAAAATGTGGCTAATACAATCAATAACGACCAGATACCGTTCATTTTACCATCCAGCAAATCATACAAAAAAGTATCTTTTATCAGATAACAGGTTGCCCCTGCCATAATACCCACAACTGCCGCATTAATACCTTCCAGCGAGCGAAAAATAACCGCATATTTCTGCAGGTTCTGCCATACAGGAAAAAAAAACAAAACCAATAATGCACTGGGTAAGAAAATAGCAATAGCACCAATAATGCATCCCAGCAATTGCATAGCCGGACCATCTTCGCGCATCACCATTCCTCCGGTAAAAGAGCCAATACTGAATACAGGACCCGGAATAGCCCGCACGATACCCGAGCCCGTAAGAAAATCTTCCTTACTCATTTTTAATACTTCTCTCCTGGATTCCTGCACATGTTTTGTTTCGGGGCGGGTTACATATTGCTCGTACATAAGCGGCATCAACACATCTCCCCCGCCAAAAACAAGGCTCCCAAAACGATAGGCGTTTTCAAAAAGATTGATGGACTTCCGGTTAGACCATTGCTGCCTGCTGGCTGTTTCAGATAAATAGCCCGCCAGTGCGAATAAAGCCAGGAAAATAAGGATATTGCCCCATTTGATTTTTTTGGGTGGAATGCCTTTCTGCGGAATCCTTTTGTCGCTGAAATTGGTGGCAATACCGGCAGCCACAATCAATACAGGAAATACCCAGGGTGTTTTAAAGGCCAGGAAAGTTGCTACCGTAGCCACTACCATAATTACCTGTGTAATGGTATTATGCACTGCAAGCCCAAAAATGCGAAAACTGGAATAGGCAATAAAGCCAATAGCCATGGGCATTACAAACTTGAATACCCCCAGCTGCAAACCCATGTCTGCAAAATAATCCAGCAAAAAAGAAATGGCACCCATCATGGTGCAGGCAGGTAAAATCCAGATGAGCAGGGTAATAATCGCCAGTGGGATGCCCCCTCTTTTATACCCGATTAAAGTAAGGGTTTGGGTAGAGGATGCCCCGGGCAATAACTGGCAAAACCCATTGTATTCCACCAGTTCCGCTTCAGTAAGATCCTTTCTTTGCTGAACAAATGTTTTCAGCATCATTCCCATATGCCCCTGTGGCCCGCCAAATGCAGTAATGCTATGCCAGAATACGGCCCGCAGAAAGGGAACATGACGGGTAAATAACATGCAACCAAATTAATCAAAAATGCGCAAAGCCATACCTGCAATCAAAAAGAGCCCATCCGTACCTTCTGACCCATCTGTTGCTAATAACATACTGCCCGCAAAACCGCATCTATTTTTTCAAGCCTATCTCCCGCAAACGCTCATCCAGGTATTCTCCGGCTGTTGCATCTGGGTAGGCTTTGGGATGAGCGGCATCAATACAGCTTTCCAGGCAGGCCAGGCTCATTTCACTTTTGGGGTGCAGGAAAAAAGGCATGGAAAAACGGCTGGTATGCCAAAGTTCTCTTGCCGGGTTCACTACCCTATGTGTGGTACTCCTTAATTTATTATTGGTGAGGCGCTGTAACATATCGCCCACATTTACTACAATCTGCTCCGGTAAAGAAGTTACGCCCACCCATTCTCCCTGCTTGGTCAAAATCTGCAAACCATCTGCAGAAGCCCCTACCAGCAAAGTAATCAGGTTAATATCCTCATGCTGCTCGGCCCTGATGGCGCTTTTGGGCTCATGGGTAATGGGCGGGTAATGGATGCAGCGAAGAATGGAATTACCCCGCTGTACAAAATCATCAAAATAATGTTCATCCAGACCAAGGTAGAGGGCAATCGCCTGCAACAGGGCCGTGCCGCTTTTCTCGAAATTGCGGTAGGCATTGAAAAGTGTATCATCAAACTGCTTTACCTCTTTTACAGAAACATTATCCGGGTATTCTACTTTAAGCGGATCATTCGCTGCCACTGTTTGACCGTACTGAAAAAACTCTTTCAAATCCGGTGCCTCACTGCCTTTGGCATGCTCCCTTCCAAAACTGGTATAACCCCGCTGCCCGGCTAAATCCTTGATTTCATAATGCAGTTTTTTCTCCAGGGGCAACGCAAAAAACTGCTGAACATATTCATATTGCTGGGCAATAAGCTCATCCGGAACACCGTGGTTTTTAACCGCCACAAACCCTACTTCTTCATAAGCCTTGCCCAATGATTGTACAAATGCGGCTTTTTGGGAACTATCGCCACTTAAAAAATCTGCAAGATCTACGACAGGTATCGACATAACCATCAATTTAATAATGAGAAAATCATGATGAGTCTGTAAAATTACAAAATTACTGAGAAAGAGAGAAACTGCCGGTAATACGGGCTATTGTTTCACAAACCTGATCGACTGAAGAAAGGATCCGCCGCTAAAAGCATTCATTACATAATTACCGCTATGCAAATCATCCATATTCAATTCAAGCTGCTGCTTGCCTGCGCTTATATCGGCTTCAACAATTTTGGCAATATGGCCTTCCACATCAAATACTTTAATGATGAGTTTTCCCGCCTCATTGGCCAGCACGGTAAGATAGCTCAAACGCTCTACCTGTCCGGGTTGTAAATGCTGAATAAACATACACTTCTTTAAACGATGAAAATACTGCTGTTATTTTGGGAGGGGGATCAATTAATTGACAGGAATCTGCCATCAATCGCTGCTCAAATATCCAAATAAATGGGGGAGGAATGGGGTTAAAAAGAAAATACGGGGTTTTTCCCCTTAAACAACTTGGTACAATATTCACCTATGTTTGGTTCTTAACCCCGCCATCTTCACTATTTTCTTGCTTTGCCCGCGGGTTTTTTCATAGAACTTATTTCCGTTTTCAGTTTCTCCAATTCTTTGTTCAACTGCTTTACCAGCAGGCCCAGTTTATCCATCTTTCTTACTCATTTGCCGGCTCATAAACAGTTGAATGAAATTACTATTAACCGCAGATTCGCAGATTGTACCAATAAATCTGCGAATCTGCGGCTAAATAATTGAATTACCCACCAGGTTTTTTTGATCCATCGATGGTATTGCAAAGGATATGCCAACTGCCGTTTTTGAATCGCGTATTAGTACCTGGTATTTTCTCCCGGCTAAAGCCTGCGGGATAAGCTATAAGAACCCTATTTTATCAGCTAAACATTTTTTTGCCGGAAATCAATTTGGTAGCAAAAATGCTACTTTGTAAATTTATAGGCTTTTTAACCCCAACGCATATAAATTTTCCGGCTGCTGCATTAACCGGAAAACAACTTATATGAAAAGTGCCGAACTTGTACGATGCGTTTTGAAAGCAGGGTGGATAGAAATAAGACAATCAGGAAGCCATAAAATATTCAAACATCCGCAAACAGGAGAAATCATTGCTGTACCCTTTCATAGCAGCAAAGAAATGGGAACCGGATTGGCTAAGAAACTATTGAAAAAAATCAATCAAAAATAAAAATGATGGAAGCAGCAGCCAGAGAAATAATAGAAATTATTGTTGAAAAAAATGACGGATTGCTATGGGGCCGGGTAGAAGGCAGGGGAAATTTTACCGCAACCCCCTACGGCGAAACAAAAACTGCCATGATTACTAACCTAAAAGAACTGCTTACCGATTATACCAGATTTGAAGGAAAAAGAGACAAAGCATGGAATAAACTCGATCTCTCAAAGGTAAAATTTATATTTACCTATGACCTGGAAGCTTATTTTCACGAACACCATTATTTAAAAATAAATGCCGTAGCTGCAGAAGCAGGGCTTAATCCAGGCCTGGTAAGACAATATGCCAGCGGTGTAAAATATGCTTCTGAATCACAAACAGATAAAATAAGAAAAGCCATAAAAAAAATAGCA
The DNA here is from genome assembly GCA_039795695.1 of Bacteroidota bacterium. Classification (GTDB taxonomy): domain Bacteria; phylum Bacteroidota; class Bacteroidia; order Chitinophagales; family Chitinophagaceae; genus Sediminibacterium. The sequence continues at coordinate 5,408 of JBDKLG010000263.1, read as the reverse complement.
AAGGAATTATTGGCCGATGCTATTCTATGATTTTGTTTGCAGGATATTTTCCGGGATTTTCTCAACCCCGGAAAAAGAAATTATTTACCAGCTGCTGAACCGGATACCAACCGCATAAGGATACTGTTCTACACGGGTAGTTTCTTTTTGCAGGCGGTTCAGGCTATAACTGCCGTATAACATCACCGGACCAATACCCATTTCCATCACAGTAGCCACACGCCATGGTTCAAAATCAAAATTGTATTTGTATTTCTGCTTACCGCGTTCCCCGCTGATCTGTTTATTCCTGCTCGCAATCAAATAGCCCGCACTAAGCCCGGCACTTAAACTAAACCCTCTCCTGCTATTGGGGGTGGGATTAAAATTGAGCATGAGGGGAACCGTGAGGTATTCAACAAATAATTTGTTTTTGGTAAAAGAAATGGAATCGTTGAAAACATATGGCTGCTGATCTTTGCGGTAACTGAGCCTGGTATCATACCGAAAATTATACATTTCCAGTCCCATCCCATATTTCAGGTTTAACACATGCTTGGAAATATTCAGCTTTTGCATGAAAAACCATAAATTAAAATTGCTCGATTTTCCGGTATTCAATGCGTAGCTGGACTGGTTCACTTTCCCATCCTGCGGGCGAAGCTGTTTAAAATAGGAACCGGCCTGCGCAAAACTGTAATCGGTCATATCCCGCTGATTGGCAAAACCAAGGTCTACAATGATCCAGTTGGTAGAAATATTTCTTTTATTCCTGGACTTACGCGTGATGCGGTAATCGAATTTCCAGTTGTCTGCGTTGGAAGAGCTGTAATTACTGCTGCTATTGGCGCCTGCCCCTTTTTTGATAATAACAAAATTGCCCACTTTCACAGTATCCGTAGATTTTGCTGTGCTGTCTGTTTGTGCGATACTTATTCCGGCCAGTCCTAAAAAGACTGCCATACATGCGATGCGTTTCATATACCTTGTTTTATTTTAATGGATCATCAGTTACGGTAGTAGGAATAGGCTCCGTTTTTTCTTCTTCGGTTTTGCTTTTTCCTTTAAATAGGCTGCCTGCTTTTCTGAAAAAACCACGCAGCTTGTCTTTATTGATTTCGAGGGCTCCGAGGTAAAAACTTTTTTTCTCATCCTCTGTATTCAATTCCCGGTAAACCGCCGGTTGTGCATGTAATGGCTCTTCCCGGGTATTGCCTGCCAATTGAGTCTCTTCAATTTTGTTCAGCGTGTTATTGGCTGGAATTACCGCTAAGCTTTCGGGTTTATTTGTTGCTGTTCTGGCAATATCGGTATTAACGATCGCATCTTCCCTGTATTTTTCCTGTGCCGTAACAGCAGTATTGTTGGCGGTAAGAGCTGGATTATTGCCTGTGAAAGAAGTTTTGCTTACCTGATCAGGATTTAAAACCTGGTATTTTGCTGCAGCAGTTTTCTGTACAGCAACTGTTGCATTGTTTTTATCCTGCGCTACAGCTGCGTTCCCGGTACTGCCATTGATTATCGGCGTGGCTGTTTTGTTTGTATTTGTTTTGGCCAATGGCGTGGCCGGATTCTTTTCACCGGAGGGTAGCAACAGTCCGGCAAACACCACCAAACCCAGTACTGCAGCGGCTATGGCCATTCTCTGCCATCCGAAATAGAAAAGCGGTTTTTCTTTTGCTTCTTTTCTGTACAGCGATGCTTTATCGCTGAAAACAATGGTTTCAACCGGTAATTGGGTCTGTTTCAAAAGGGTAAACCCTTCCTGCAGTGCCGGGTTTTGCAAAACAAAAATTGCCAGTTTTTCTTCTTCTTCCCAACTAAGCTGCTTATCTACATGCAGCAAAAACTGCTCTTCATAATTTTCATACTGAACTGCCGTACTTTCTTTTTTATACAGATTTTCTTTACCGGCATAAATTATTTCCTGGGCAGGTAACTGCATTTGCTGTAACATTTCCAGCTCAATGGCGAGGTCGGGGTTTGCCTGCACAAACTGTTCCACAGCTTGCTTGTCTGCTGCAGACAGCTCCCCGTCTACATAGAGCAGGAAAAACTCCTCGTAATTATGTTGGTTAATATTACTCACTGTTCCGTATCATTAATTGATCCTTTATTTTTTTTACCGCACATTTTCAGGGCTCACCAAATAGTTTCTTAATATCAGTCTGGCGCGGTGTAAATACACTTTTACCTGGCTCTCGCTCAATCCCATAATCTCGCCTATTTCTTCATAACTGTATCCTTCATAGTCTTTGAGCATAACCAGGCTTCTCTGTGTTTCATTCAGCCGGTTCACTGCTTCCATCAGTGCTTTTTTGAGGTTGGGATTTGCCGCCTGCTGTGTTCTGTGATCGGTCGAAAAATCTTCTTTCAATTCAATCCGCTTCAGTTTGCGGATATGGTCGATCATCTGGTTATATGCCACCGTAAACAGATAAGACTTCGATTTTTCATTTTCCACCGATTCCCTGTTGCGCCAGAGTTTTTCAAAAGCAGTTTGCACAATATCCCTGCTGTCTTCCTCATGCCGAAGATTTTTCACGATAAAGCGGTAAACATTATCGGCATAAAGGTTAACACAATGGTTGTACTCTTTCTCAGTCATAAACAGCAGTAAAAAGGAAAATATTGCTTTGTTTAGAAGTTATACGCTTCAAAGGGCATTTTGTTACAATACAAAGAAAAAAAATCCCGCGTGTATTTCGCGGGAAGCTATTATCTGATGGTTGATACAATCAAATGGTTGATGGAACTGCCCATCTCCTCCATACCACCCCCCGAGCTTTGAGGCGGTACCGGCGCCTTACATTTGACGCAGCATTCTTTTTTTGCGGACTTACTATTAACAGAAGCATAGATGATGGCAATGCTACCCATTAAAAATACGAGGTACAGCAGGTGTTTTGGCCTCATTTGATCGGTTTCTGTTACGAAAATACCCTCATTTCAAATACCTTGTTATAAATGAAAAGTTAAATTGTAACTATTTAATAATCAATCACTTGCTCCTGAATATAATCTGGTACAGCCCTCCATTCATATTGCTGGTTACGCAGTTGCGGTTCAAATCCGGCTTCTTTTATGGCTTCCTGCATGGTTTTATAGGTAAACCTGTGTGGGGCACCGGCAGCACTTACTACATTTTCTTCAATCATGATGCTGCCAAAATCATTGGCTCCGGCATGCAGGCAAATCTGGGCGGTTTGTTTGCCTACGGTTAACCAGCTTGCCTGGATATTTTTCACATTGGGCAACATAATCCTGCTGATGGCAATCATGCGGATGTATTCATCGGGGGTGGTTAAATTATGTACCCCCCTGATTCTTGCCAGTAAAGTGTCTACATCCTGGAATGTCCAGGGAATAAATGCCAGAAAGCCCTTGGCATTTTCCGGTTTCCGGCTCTGCACTTCCCTGATCCTTGTTAAATGTATAAACCGCTCTTCCAGTGTTTCTACATGGCCAAACATCATGGTGGCACTGGTGGTAATATTTAATTTATGGGCTTCGTGCATAATCGCCAGCCACTCATCTGCCCCGCATTTTCCTTTGGAGATCAATCTTCTTACCCTGTCTACCAAGATCTCGGCACCTGCGCCGGGCAAAGAGTCTAATCCGGCTTCCTGTAAGGCTTTGAGCACATCGTGGTGGCTCATATTCTCCAGCTTGCAGATATGTGCCACTTCGGGTGGCCCGAGTGAGTGCAGTTTAATGGCAGGAAATTCCTGTTTAATGGCACGGAATGTGTTGGTATAAAATTCAAGGCCTAGTTCCGGATGGTGACCACCCTGCAACAAAAGCTGGTCGCCGCCAAATTTCAGGGTTTCTTCTATTTTTTTGCGGTAGGTAGCCATATCCGTGATATAGGCATCGGGATGGCCGGGTACCCGGTAAAAATTACAAAACTTGCAATTGGCGATACAAACATTGGTGGTATTCACATTGCGGTCTATCTGCCAGGTTACTTTTTGATGTGGCACCTGTTTTTTTCTCAGTTCATCTGCCACATGCATCAGCTCTGCTAAAGGAGCCTGTTCAAATAAAAACATCCCCTCTTCAATACTAAGGAATTCCAAATCGAGTGCTTTCCGGTATAAATCTCCTAATTGCATGCTGGCTTTTTTTCTGCAGCAAAGGTAGGAGCTTATCTCCAAGCCTTTTGCATGGAAGCATGAATATTTATGTCCCCGATTATGACCGTTTATCGCTTACAAGGCAACTTGCTATAGAATCTATGCGTTTGATGTATCATTTCTGCGTATTTTCAACCTGATGAGATTATTTTACGTTGCGCTGGCCATTTTATCCCTTTCTGTGTCTCTTAAAGCACAGGAAGAATTTATTCCCCCCCAGGCAAAACTCTTAACCAAAATCCCTTTCTCCCAATTAAGCGGTGGCATTGTAATCCTTAAAGTGCAGATCGATAATTTTCCGGATACATTGAATTTTGTTTTTGATACCGGCAGCGGCGGAATATCTTTTGATTCCATGACGGCCAAATACCTGAACCTCGAATGCGTAAAAACAGAAAAAACGGTGAGGGGTATTGGGGGTATTAAAACCGTTGATTTTGCACTGGACCATACGCTCAAACTAAAGGGCCTCACGGTACCGCACCTTGATTTTCATATCAATGATTATGAGCTGCTCACCAGCGTATATGGTGTAAAAATCGACGGCATTATGGGATATAGTTTTCTGAGAAGGTTCATTGTTCATGTGGACTATGATTTACAAATCATGGAAATATATTCTCCAGGTACTTATAAATATCCAAGAGGCGGCTACCTGCTGAAACCCAATTTTTCTACCCTGCCATTACAGGAAGCCAGTATTGATGATGGCCAGATTATCAATAGCCGTTTCATTTTCGATACCGGGGCAGGCCTGAGTTTCCTGCTTTCCAAAGATTTTGTAGACGATAGCGTTGTATTCAGAAAAAAAAGAAGGTTCTATCCTACCCAGGCAGAAGGCCTGGGTGGAAAAAGGCAGATGAATATTGCCGTGCTGAATGAAATAAAAATAGGGCCTTATAGATTTAAAAAAGTACCTGTGCATATTTTTGAAGACGATTACAATGTTACTTCCTATCCCTTATTGGGCGGACTGATTGGTAATGATATCCTGCGCAGGTTTAATGTAATCCTGAATTATCCCGAGCAAAGCATTCACCTGAAACCCAATTCGCATTACAGCGAAAGCTTTGATTATTCCTATACCGGCTTAGGCATTTACCTCATCGACGGAGAGATCAGGGTAATTGATGTGATACCCAATTCACCCGGCGATAAAGCGGGTTTTCAAACCGGTGATATTATTTTTTCCGTTGAAACCAATGTGTCGAAAAATATCCAGGCCTACAAAAACCTTTTCCAGAACAGCATTGGCAAAGTAAAAGTGGTCATCTTCCGCGAACAGCAGCCCTA
>JBDKLG010000262.1:0-9972 GCA_039795695.1 Bacteroidota bacterium | reverse complement strand
TCCCAACGGCTACGCCTCTTTGTTCGGTACCAACAATTTTGCCTTTTCCGCGGCCACCTGCATGAATCTGCGCCTTAATAACGGCAAAATTATTGCCTGTTTGGGTTTTAATCTGGCGGTAAGCTTCTTCTGCAGCCATAACAGTATCAACCGCAATGCCTTCCTGAACGGGGACATTATACTTTTTTAATAACTCTTTGGCCTGGTATTCATGAAGGTTCATTTGACGGAAAATTTTTGCGAAGATAAGCGAAAGGGCAATTCGGATTTAATCCAAAATTATTATTGTTGTAACATTAATTGGATTATTTTTACGCTCGCTCCGTAAATTAAACCGTAAAACAAGCATGATTATGAAAAAAACATTGGTAGTACTGGCTTCCATAGCCTTTTTGACCGGAATCTATTCTTTTGTTCCGGGTACTGTAAAAAAAGATGCAGCGTCTTTAACTGTGAATGCTGAAAAAAGCCGTATTGATTGGGTAGCATCCAAAGCATCCGACTTCCACACAGGCATTTTCGCGTTAAAAAGCGGGACTGTGCAGGTAGATGGCGGAAAACTAAAAGGGGGGAAATTTGTGATTGACCTGGCAAACCTGAAAGTAACTGATGCTGCCGGTGACAGACTGGCCGGTCACCTGAAATCGCCCGATTTCTTTGATGTTGCCAAATTTGCTGAAGCAACTTATGAAATTACTGCTGTAAACTACACAGGTGAGTCAACAGCAGATGTTACAGGAAATTTAACTGTGAAGGGTGTTTCCATTCCGGTGAAATTTCAGACCCAGATAAGAAATTCAAACGACAAAGGATTCTTTGCACAGGCATTTTTTAGTGTAGACAGAACCTTATTGGGCATTACCTACAATGGCCCTTCCAAAGATGTGCAATTAGCCGTTCATATTTTTGCAAAATAGGTGAGTACTTGGGTTTTTTTAAGCACCGGTAATTTACCGGTGCTTTTTTGTTGGTATTTGACCGTGATGGCATAGGGATCAGTAACTTGCCATAAAAAAACAATGGCCGCAGTAAAAGTGCAGAATATCCGTCCCATCTCATTGGCAGAAGGGTTTCTGGCAAGATTTATTCATACAGAAAACATGACATTTTCCTTTCTGGAAATAAAAGCCGGTTCGGCTTCTGCAGAACATGCACATAAGCAGGAGCAGGTAGCCATGCTACTGGAAGGGATATTTGAACTAACCATTGAAGGGGAACCGATCAGGTTTGAGCCAGGTTCGGTAGTGATTATTCCATCCAATGCAAAACATTCGGGACTGGCTATCACGGATTGTAAACTGATGGATGTGTTTACACCTGTTAGAGAGGATTTTAAATTATTGAGTGCTGAATAGCTTCCCCCAAAAAAAGCAGGATACTTTTTTATTAGCAAAAAACAATAGATATATGGCTAAAGTCTTATTGAGCAGCATTGCTCCCAAACCCTTGATAGACGGGTATCTGGCGAGATTTGTACATACGGAAAACATGACATTCTCATTTGTTGATGTGGAAGCAGGAAAAAGATTGCCCGAACATTCGCATGTACATGAGCAGGTTTCGATCATGCTGGAAGGGGAGTTTGAGCTGGTGATTGATGGAGAACCTGTACGCTTTGTTCCGGGGCAATTGGTGGTAATTCCATCCAATGCAAAACATTCGGGTTTGGCAATAACCGATTGTAAATTGCTGGATGTATTTTATCCTGTGAGAGAAGACTATAGAAAATTGTCGCAGACAGGGGAAGCCTGAAAACCGGATAGGAAATGCATTAATCGGGCTTGACCGGCACTATTCAATCCTTGATATCCTGTTCAGGTTTTGGTGTGCTATAGGCTTCCGGGCCGGCTTTTATGCCAATGCTTTCATCTTCCTGATTTCTTCGGTCAGTTTTGGTACCACTTCAAACAGGTCGCCCACAATACCATAATCAGCTGCTTTGAAGAAAGGCGCTTCTGGGTCTTTGTTAATGACTACAATAATTTTACTCCTGTTTACACCGGCTAAATGCTGTATGGCTCCGGAAATACCCAGGGCGATATAGAGATTGGGTGCTACCTGTACGCCTGTTTGACCAACATGCTCATGGTGTGGCCGCCAATGTGCATCACCTACGGGCCTGCTGCAGGCAGTAGCAGCATGTAATTCTTTGGCAAGGTCTAAAAGAACTCCCCAGTTTTCAGGACCTTTTAGTCCGCGCCCACCGCTCACAACAATATCTGCCTCTGTTAAAGGAATTTCTCCAACAATTTTATTGACGGCAGTAAGCTTGATTTTTGGTGTATCAACCTGCAGATTGAGTGTTTCAACAGCGGCAGATCCTTCGCCGGCAGCGGTTTGGAAACTATTGGGATTGAGTGAAATTACTTTCAGCGGAGAAAGAATGGAAACATTGGCAAATGCTTTTCCGGAGAAAACAGTTTTCTTAACCACGAATCCATTGGAAGTATCCGGTAGGGCGCAGGCACCTGTTACAATCCCTGCTTTTAATCTTGCGGCTGTTCTAGCAGCAATGGCTTTTCCTGTTTGGTTATGCGAAAATACCAATACCGTAGATCCTGTAGCCACAACTGCATCGGCAATGGTTTTGGCATAAACCTGTGCATCCAGGTGGTTGAGCAGGTCGTTGCCAATATGATAAACTTTTTTTACACCGTATTTACCCAGCGAAGCCAAATCGTCGGTAACAGAACCCAGCACCAAAGCATTGGCAGTAGTACCAAGCTGTTCAGCCAGTTTGGTGCCATAAGTAAGTGCTTCAAAAGAAACTTTTTTGATATGGTTTTCAGACTGGTCAACAAATATTAAAACTGACATGGGAGGGTAATTAAAAATTAAATAATTAGGAATTGGTCAACATCAAATCGCTTTTGCTTCTTCATGCAATAATCTTACCAGTTCGGCAACATTATCCGGGCTTACAAGTTTTACGCCGGCTTTGGCGGGAGGTAATTCAAAGCTTAGGATACCGGTTAAAGCATCAATGGCTGCGGGTTCAACTACCTGTAATGGTTTGGTTCTTGCAGCCATGATTCCACGCATATTGGGGATGCGTTGTTCTGCAACTCCTTTTTGGCAGCTCACTACTACAGGCAGGGTCACTTCCGCAATTTCTTCCCCACCTTCTATTTCGCGGGTAATGGTCGCTGTTGTACCAGTTAAATCAAAAAGTGTAGCGAGTGAAACATAGGGTGCATCTATTAATTCAGCAACCATTCCTGCAATGGAAGATCCATTGTAATCAATGGTTTCTTTTCCGGTTAAAACGAGGTCATACGCTCCTTTTTTAGCCATTTCGGCAATCTGTGCTGCAATATAATAGCTGTCGCTGCTATCTGCATTTACCCTGATGGCTTCATCACCGCCAAGTGCCAGTGCTTTTCTGATAATTGGGTCACAATCGGCCGCCCCAACAGTAATCAAATGAATGAGTACAGAAGGATCTTTCTCTTTTAGCTCAATGGCTCGAACCAGTGCGTACCATTCATCATAAGGGTTGATGATCCACTGAACACCGTTTTCATCAAATTTGGTATTCCCATTGGTAAACGCAATTTTGGAAGTGGTGTCGGGCGTTTTGCTGATGCAGACCAGTATTTTCATACACAAAATTTTAAATGGTTGTTTATGCAACTATTAGCAAATATAGGAAGGTTTTCAGTGTGGCAAGGGGTTGGGCGGATTTTTTTTATTCATACAAAAAAGTCCCTGTTTGCGGCCCTTGGTACTTGATGGTCATCTGCCATATAGTACCAATCCCTACCTTTGCCGAATGGAGAGAATAGCCAAAATCAAAGAATTCCTGGCAGCCAGCCCCGACGATAATTTTCTGCACCATGCGCTTGCTTTGGAATACCTGAAAATTGGGAATGATGCAGGTGCAAGGGAATTGTTTGAGCTTATTTTAACCAGATCGCCGGAGTATATCGGATCCTATTATCATTTAGCCAAACTGCTTGAAAAATTGCAGGAAACCAGGCTGGCCATTGAATGGTATGAGAAAGGGATGGAAGCTGCTAAAAAAGCAGGGGATAACCATGCGTATAACGAATTAAGGGCGGCGCATGAAGAGCTTGCTTTTGATTAAAACCCGATTGGGATTGGATTTTATACTTGAACTGCTTCTAAAAAAAGAAAATTATGCTGCCACGAAAATATGATCCTGTTAGATACCAGACACCAACAGGAACCGGGCTTAATTGCAAAGGATGGGTGCAGGAAGCGGCTTTGCGGATGCTCCTGAATAACCTGAATCCCGAAGTAGCTGAAAGGCCCGATGATTTGATTGTATATGGAGGAAGGGGGAAAGCTGCCAGAAATTTCGAAAGCCTGGACCTGATCATCAAAGCATTAAAAGACCTGAATGAAGATGAGACGCTATTGATCCAGAGCGGAAAACCTGTTGGTATGCTGAAAACCCACAAAGATGCACCGCGGGTACTCATCTCCAATTCCCAACTGGTTCCCAAATGGGCCAACTGGGAGCATTTTACCGAGCTGGAAAAGAAGGGGCTGATGATGTATGGTCAGATGACTGCAGGAAGCTGGATCTATATTGGCTCGCAAGGAATTGTTCAGGGTACTTATGAAACATTTGCAGCTGTTGCCGATAAACATTTTAGCGGTACCCTAAAAGGGACTTTAAGCGTTACCGCGGGCCTGGGAGGAATGGGTGGGGCACAACCATTGTCGGTTACCATGTGTGGGGGCGTTTGCCTGGTTGCAGAAGTGGAAGAATGGCGTATTGATAAAAGACTGGAAACAAAATACCTCGACCTGAAATACCTGGATATTGATCAGGCGATTGACCGTGCGGTAAAAGCCAAAACAGCAGGAGAAGCTTTGAGTATTGGGGTTTTGTGTAATGCCGTTCATTTATTAAAAAGGATGATGGAAAGAAGGATTTCCATTGATGTGCTTACGGATCAAACATCTGCACATGATCCCTTGATTGGGTATATACCCCATACGCTTACCAACGCTGAAGCGAATACCCTGAGAGAGCGCAATCCGGATGCGTATATTGCCCTCAGTTATGATAGCATGAAACTGCATGTGGAACTAATGCTTGCATTACAGGAAAGAGGGGCTATCACATTTGATTATGGCAATAATTTGCGTGCAAGGGCAAAAGAGCATGGACTGGACAATGCATTTGATTTCCCCGGATTTGTACCTGCCTATATACGACCATTATTCTGTGAGGGAAAAGGTCCGTTTCGCTGGGCTGCATTAAGTGGAGATCCCGAAGATATTGCTGTTACAGATGAAGTCATCATCCGTCTTTTTCCTGAAAATAAAAGCATGCAGCAATGGATGAAAATGGCCCGGGAAAAGATTGCTTTCCAGGGATTGCCTGCAAGAATTTGCTGGCTGGGGCAGGGAGAGAGAGAAATAGCCGGGGCTGCATTTAATGAGCTGGTAAAAACCGGAAAAGTAAAAGCACCTATTGTAATTGGAAGAGACCACCTGGACACCGGTTCAGTAGCTTCTCCTAATCGTGAAACAGAAGCCATGCTGGATGGGTCTGATGCTGTTGCCGACTGGCCCATACTTAATGCACTTGTTAATACGGCAGGCGGTGCCAGTTGGGTAAGTCTGCACCATGGCGGCGGGGTAGGCATGGGATACAGCATTCATGCAGGTATGGTGATTGTGGCGGATGGAACTGATGAAGCCGCTGCAAGAATCAGCAGGGTATTGCGCAATGACCCTGGAATGGGCGTGATTCGTCATGCAGATGCCGGATATGATATCGCAAAAGATACGATGCGGAAATATGGGCTTGGGATTGAAGAGAGATTGGGTAAGCTATGAGGATGGGCAAACAGACCAAATGAATGAAAATGAACAAATAGCCAAATAACCGGGTACCTGATTCCTGCAATCCAATCATACCCGGTTATTTGCTTGCTCACGGCCCGATTTTTCTGGGTGCTGAAGGCTGCAGCAAATCAACTTCCTCTTGAACCACCGGTTTTAACGGGTTTTTTACCCCCGCCTGCACCTTTAAGTACGCCTGGTTTGGCAATAAATTTGGATCCTTGTAAACCGCCGCCCTTGGGGCCCTTGCCTCCGGATTTACCGTTGTTTTTATTGTTAACTGGTAGTGACATTGTCTGTGTTTTATTGGTGAAATCAGTGGGAAGTTAAGTCGATTTTATTTATTTTCAAAGAACAGATCAACTGAATGCAGAAAGCCCCTGTTCAAACAAAGGATGGTCAGGTGAAAGAAGGCCCGTAAGTTTTTTGGGCAGTGTTGCAAACATGGGTTATTGACAAATCCGGTGTATTCACCAACTTCGATTAATCCAGTCTTTTCATCAATGCTTCGTCAATTTTTTTAAAAAGATGGTATGGTTTGTAGATGCGCCATTCATCCAGTGCCATCAGTTCAATGTAATAATTGAGTTTTTTCTTTTTGAAATCCTGTTGAGAAGCTTCGGGCATATTGATGGCTACTATCCAGCCATTCTCCTCGCTTACTTCCTCGTACCATTCCTGGTAATATTCTTTGTCGCTGCTGTGAAAGTTGAGTACGTTTTCTGTTATCAGGATGTATTTGCTGATGCCTTCGTTGTAAAGCAAATCCATCACTTCACGTTTTAATTCCATGATATCATTTTCAATTGCATCATTCCATTCGCCCAGCATTTCAATGATGGCAAAATGCAATTCATAATCAACATAAATAATTTTCAGGTAAAGGGTACGGCTGCCAAAATCATCCCACTGTGGATGAATATAATAATTGTAAACGGTTTGGGAATATTCAAACTCGCTGTATTTTCTACCAAAGAAAGGGGAACGTTTGTCTTCTTCCGAAATGTAGATGTGGCGCCAGTTATAAAAGGGTTCTATTTCGTGCATATTACCTCCTAAGAAGCAGTGGCAGCTTCTACTGCTTTTTTCACACTGCCATGTTTCAGTAAAAGGTCTTTGGCTTTTTCGTAATCACTGATCGATAAGCCATCCATCACCATTTTCACCCCTCTGTCTACCAGTTTTACATTGCTTAGCTGCATATTCACCATTTTATTGTCTTCCACTCTTCCCAGCTGTATCATGATGGAAGTGGAAATCATGTTCAATACGAGTTTTTGGGCTGTGCCGCTCTTCATTCTTGTACTACCGGTAACAAATTCAGGCCCTACCACTACTTCAACAGGAAAGTCGGCCTCCAGTGAAACAGGAGAGTTGGGGTTACAACTGATACTTCCGGTGATGATGCCTTTTTTGCGGCATTGTTTTAAGGCACTGATTACATAAGGTGTTGTACCACTTGCTGCAAGACCAACTACCACATCCTTATCGCTTACAAAATGTTTTTGTAAATCGCTCCAGCCTTCTTCTGTACTGTCTTCAGCAAATTCAACTGCCTGTGTAATGGCTTTCTCTCCTCCGGCAATTAATCCGATTACCAGCCCGTAAGGAACGCCAAATGTAGGGGGGCATTCACTTGCATCAACGATGCCCAATCTGCCACTGGTGCCTGCACCAATATAAAACAACCTGCCTCCTGCCAACATTTTATCGCTGATGGCAGCAACCAGTTTTTCAATTTGAGGAATGGCGTTGGCTACTGCATCCGGTACTGTTTTATCTTCTTTGTTGATATTGGTCAATAGGTCGGTGATTGACATATTCTCCAGGTTTCGATAAGTAGAAGGTTGTTCTGTTACTTTGATAAATGCTGACATACCCAAATTTTAACGGTGATAGGCCAATAAGCCCTGCATGGGGGCTTTAATTACGGTGCCCAGTTCCAGTTCATAAGTGTTGCAAAGTTCCTTTAATACATCTCTAAAACCAAATGCAATACTTCCAATAAAATGAATTGGCAAGGTCCAACTTTCCCTGTACTTGTACAAATGCGTGAAAAAGAAATCGTTCAATCCGTCTTCAATGATGTTTTCAATCATATAATGGCCGCGGTTTTCTGCCAGAAAAATGGCATAAGATGCCAGGTACCTGTTTGCTAAGGGTTGTTTGTAAACCTTTTCCAGTATTTCGATAGGACTTACCTGGAATCTTTTTTCAAATCTTGCTTTTAGTTCTTCGTCAAAAGTATGGTAAAGGTAATACTGGACTACTTTTTTACCCAGGTAGGCACCACTGCCCTCATCGCCAAGTATATAACCTAATCCCGGGCTATTTTTGACAATTTTCCTGCCGTCATAATAGCAGGAATTAGCACCAGTGCCCAAAATGCAGGCAATCCCTTTTTTTCGGCCACAAAGGGCTCTTGCGGCTGCCAATAGATCCGTTTGCACTTCAATTTTTGCCTTGGGGAACAATGATTTCAATACTTTTTTTATGAGGCCGGCATTAGCAGCATTGCTTAACCCGGTTCCATAAAAATGAATATGGGTAACGACTGCATTTTTTAATTTAGGAACCAGTTCCTTTGATAAAAGGGCTATTATTTGTTCATAATTAAGGAAATAGGGGCTGATACCTTGTGTATGGATGGTTTTCGCTTTTCCGTTTTGCAACAGTTTCCATTCACATTTGGTAGCCCCACTATCTGCTATAAGTGTTACAGACATAATATTTTTTTAGATACAAAATACAAGTTACGAAGTACGAGTGATACCCCACAGCCACAAACTACCCATCCCAGCCACAAACCAATTTTCTACAGCAAGGTACAAACAAGTCTACTAAGTTTATTCCAAATGATTCGTACACAATGCTTAATGCAATTCCGGGCCATTTTTGCAGGCTTTCCTATTGATTCAAATTTTAAGTTGGATATTTGCAGCTGTTTTAACAGATTCAGAAGTATTTTATATGGAAAATAAACGATTACAGGTATGGCTTCCGGTATTATTTGCTGTGGTGATGGTGGCAGGTATGGTGATTGGATATCAATTAAAAGATAAAACCCTGGGTACAAGATTTTTTAATGTAAACCGTAGGTCTTCCATTCAGGAGCTGGTAGAACTGATCAAGGGAAAATATGTTGATAAAATTGCTGCAGACAGTATTAACCAGTTAGCTGCCAGTGAATTATTGTCGCACCTCGACCCACATTCGGTTTACATTCCAGCCCTTAACCTGACTGAGGTGAATGAGGAAATGATGGGAAATTTTCAGGGTATTGGTGTAGAGTTTCAGCTGTTGAAAGATACTGTTCATGTGATGCACGTTATATCAGGCGGGCCTTCGGAGAAAGCCGGACTGGCAGTTGGCGATAAATTTTTGAAAGTAAATGATACGATAAGCATTGCAGGTAAAAAACTGCTTTCGGACGATATACGGAAACTGCTGCGCGGCCCCATGAATACAAAGGTGAAAGTGCAGGTATTACGTGAGGGGGTTAAAAAAGAAGTGGTTATTGAAAGGGGGGTTATTCCTGTTTCTCCCATTGATGCCGGTTACATGATTAGCCCGGAAACCGGTTATCTCCGGATCAACAAATTTGCCGACAGAACTTATGAGGCTTTTATGCAGCAAATGGAAAAGCTTCAAAAAGCGGGAATGAAACAATTGGTGCTGGACCTACGCGGTAATGGGGGGGGATTGTTAAAAGAGGCCGTAGATATTGCGGATGAGTTTTTGGGTGACGGTAAATTAATTGTTTATACAAAAGGGGAGCATACCGAAAAGGTGGAATACAAAACCAAAAGAGAGGGAATTTTTGAAAAGGGCAAAATGATTGTATTAATTGATGAAGGCTCAGCATCGGCAAGTGAGGTCTTGGCAGGGGCACTGCAGGATTGGGACAGGGCAACCATTTTGGGACGACGCTCTTTTGGAAAGGGGCTGGTACAACAGCAATTTCAGCTTACAGATGGAAGTGCCGTAAGATTAACGATTGCGCGGTATTATTCTCCTTTGGGAAGAAATATTCAAAAATCATATGCAAAGGGCAAACAGCAATATGAAGAGGAATTGTCTGAAAGGTTTCATAACGGCGAAGTGGTAAAAGGAGATACAGCCAAACCCACAGGCCAGGCATTTAAAACG
>JBDKLG010000261.1:0-4672 GCA_039795695.1 Bacteroidota bacterium | reverse complement strand
GCAATGAAAGGGTAATCAAATTTGAAAATAAAAACGGTGCCATCAATAAAGTATTTACTGCGGCAAATGTGTATGATGCCGACAGTGTCGTGCTTGCATCGGGTTCCTGGAGCAGGGAATTAGCTGCTAAAATGGACAGCAAATTATTGCTGGTTCCGGGCAGGGGTTATTCTGTGACCCTGGAAAATTCACCTTACCGGCTTAACCATCCTGCTGTATTGGTAGAAGGAAGAGTGGCACTTACCCCAATGGATGGGAATAAAATGCGGTTTGGCGGTACCATGGAAATTACTTCCACCAATACCCCGCCCAGAATGAACCGTGTAGCCGGGGTATTAAAAGCGGTAGAACGATTTTTTCCTGAATTCATCATAGCAATGCCGAAGGCTGAAAATGTTTGGTATGGCTACCGGCCATGTTCGGCAGACGGGCTGCCATATATTGGCAGAAACGATAAATGGAAAAATGTGGTGATGGCTACCGGCCATGCAATGGTAGGCTTAAGTTTGGGTGCAGGAACAGGTAAACTGGTGAACGAAATCATTAATGAAGAAAAGCTTAGCATAGATATTGCTGCATTTGATCCAAACCGTTTTAATTAATGCTTTCAGATGAATGTGCCGGCTTATGAAATGCGTAAATTATGATAACCGGACTTTCGCGAATAGCAGTAAATTGTATTTTTAACCCTGATTATGGATCATAACCTTACCTGCATCCCTTACGAAGCTACCGGCTATTTTTCAAAAATTGTTACAGACTACCTTGCACAAAGCAATGCGGTAAAGCCATTTTTTGAACATAATCCCGATTACAAAGGTATTCGTGCATCCATCGCAGCGCGCCAGCAGTTTGATACGCCAAGAGCTTTGCTGGTAAAGGTTTTGACCAGCCAATATGCCGGACAAAAAACTGAAGAGAAGGTCAATAACAATATCCGTTTATTAGCTGATGCCAAAACTTTTACCGTTACAACTGCACACCAGCCCAATATATTTACGGGTCCGCTTTACTTCATCTATAAAATAATCCAGACCATCCGTTTAGCGGAAGAATTGTCTGTTGAAATGCCCGAATTCAATTTTGTTCCCGTTTATTATATGGGCAGCGAAGATGCCGACCTGGATGAGATTGGACATGCCAATATAGGCGGACAAAAAATAGTTTGGGAAACCAAACAAGCGGGTGCTGTGGGCAGAATGAAAGTAGATGCAGGCTTTGTAAAGCTGATTCATGCCATCAATGGACAAATTGCCGTACAGCCATTTGGCAAAGCACTTACAGATTTGTTTTTACAATCTTATTCCCCCGGTAAAACCATTCAGGATGCCACACTTGCGTTGGTGCATGCCTTATTTGGACAATATGGGCTGCTTGTACTGATTCCCGACAATGCAGCATTAAAAGCGGCTTATCAACCCGTTATTGCAAAAGAGCTGACCGAACAGTTTTCTCACCAACTGGTAGCCGAAACGATTGCCGAGATTGGAAAAGAATACAAAGTACAGGCAGGGGGAAGGGAAATAAACTTATTCTACCTGCTGGATGATAAGAGAGAGAGAATCGAAAAATCGGGAGAACTGTATACGGTAAATGCCCTCAATTTGTCTTTTTCGCAGGAGGAAATATTGGCAGAGCTGAAGAATTATCCCGACAGGTTCAGTGCCAATGTAATTTTGCGGGGAGCTTTTCAGGAAACCATTCTGCCCAATATTGCTTTTATTGGCGGCGGCGGCGAAATTGCTTATTGGCTTGAATTAAAAAAAGTATTTCAGGCAGCAAATATTCCATACCCTGTATTGTTGTTGCGCAATTCTTTCCTGTTAATAACAAAGGAACAGGAAGCGAAATGGCAGGAGCTAAATTTTTCTGTGCCAGATTTTTTTGAAAAAACATTCGATTTAACCAATCAGCTGGTAATGCGTGAGTCGGCAAATAGCTTGCAGCTAACCGATGAATTGGCAGAGGCCAAAGCGTTTTATGCGAAACTGCAAACCCTTGCAATTGCTGTAGATAAAACCCTGGCAGCACATGTGCAGGCATTGGAAACAAAAGCATTGCATCGTTTAACCGAGCTTGAAAAGAAAATGCTAAGGGCTGAAAAAAGAAAATTTGAAACCAGTCAAAAACGACTTGAACAATTGAAAGGAACCCTTTTTCCGGCAAACAGTTTGCAGGAAAGAGTGGAAAATTTCTCCCTTTATTATGCGAAGTATGGCAATGATTGGATCAAAGCTGTTTGTGAAGCATCTTCCGGTATTTCCCGTGGCTTTGCTGTGCTCAGGATAGGGTAAACTATTTGCCGGCCGTATAGGCAGCAGCCTATTGCTTGTAATTTTTTTGGAATATATTGATGAAGGTACACTATTTTACACAGGACTTCTCCTTAATGGTACTCATACCACCCGCCATATTCCAGACATGCGTAAAGCCTTGCTGGTTAAGGATATAACTGGCCCTGGGGCTACGATGACTATGTGAGCAGTAAACAATGATTTCCCTGTTTTTGTAGGCAGAAAGCTTATTGAGCTGATTGGGCAGGCTTTGAACAGGAATATTAATGGCATTTCGCAAGGATCCAAAATCAGGGTTGGCTTTTCCTTCAAACTCTTCCTTGGTTCTTACGTCCAGCAAAATAGTAGTGGGGTGTTTTTGCAGGTAAGCACAAACATCATCGGCAGCAATCGTTTTAAACAGAATGGTCGATTTTTTAACAAGGGGCATGTGGCAGTCGCTGCATTCGCCGGGAGCTGAAAAATTGTTTTTATCACAATCGTAACCGCAGGGGGTACACTGGTAAGAATTATCCCGGGCAGATTTGCTTTGGGCAAATAAGGCAAAGCTATTCACGGTAAGCAAAATAAAAATGCCGGCAACAGAAGTTAGTGGGGTCATTTATTGATTATTGGCTAAGACAAACCGGGCCAGGGGGGCCATTCTTGCTTTGTTTAATACCAAAGAATCCCTGACTAAAACATAGTTATCTGCCATTTCAATCACTTTAAAAAAAGCGGGCTCTGTTTCCATATTGGCACAAGCCATGAGGGTAGCGGCCAGTTTAGAGATGGCAATTCTGTTTCCGTCTTTTAGTTCAAAGCTTCCCCTGAAACTATTGCAACCACCGGATCCTGTAATGATTTTGTCGTTACT
This sequence comes from Bacteroidota bacterium, assembly GCA_039795695.1. Lineage (GTDB taxonomy): Bacteria > Bacteroidota > Bacteroidia > Chitinophagales > Chitinophagaceae > Sediminibacterium. The sequence goes on along the minus strand of JBDKLG010000261.1, from coordinate 1,522 downwards.
CCTGAGAATTAAAAAAGGTTCTTTTTTATTGGTGGGGTCAGCTTTTACCGGCTGGCCATTCAGTTCAACCAGTTTCCATGTTTTATCGGTAATGGTATTGTTGTTTTCCATTGTTGCGGCAGGTGCTTTAGCTGATTTGCATGCGTAAAGGAACAGAATGGAAAAGCAAACAGCAGATATCCTCATAATGAAACGATGCATAAAATACTTTTTTGGTAAAGAAGAATATTAGGCTTTATCAAACTCATTGGGCCAATCTTTTTGTAACTGATCAATTTTCTGCTGTACTTCCTGCTCAATACTTTTTTTGTACTGAACAAGTTGCGAAGCAATACTGCTATCATTTATACCGATGATCTGTGCTGCCAGAATTCCTGCATTCTTGGCAGCATTCAATGCAACTGTTGCTACAGGTACTCCATTGGGCATTTGAAGAATGGATAATACAGAATCCCATCCGTCTATTGAATTGGACGACTTGATGGGTACACCTATTACCGGTAATGTGGTAATGGCAGCAACCATTCCGGGGAGATGGGCAGCGCCTCCGGCTCCGGCAATGATTACCTGTAAACCTCTTTCCTTTGCTTTTGATGCGTATTCAACCATGCGAATAGGCGTTCTGTGTGCCGATACCACAGTTAGTTCAAAAGGGATGCCAAAATGCTGCAGCATATCAGCAGCAGCTTTCATGATGGACAGGTCGCTATCGCTTCCCATGATAATTCCTGCAAGTGGTTGGGTAATTGCCATAACCGGTGTTTGGTATTAACTGCAAGATACTTGATTTTAAGAAAGTAGCATGGGAAGGCATTCGGTAATTGGATAGTTGCTTTTGGGGTGTAGGTACCTGCGGTCTTTTCATTCCCCGCAGGTGTTGCCTGAAGGGGGCGCTGCGGATTGAATAATTGGCAATATCGTTACAAGAATACTTATTGTGTATTTGTTCATACTAAGCGCAAAGCCCGCTGCGAATGACTCTGCGGGACCAAACTATAGTCCAGGCTCACGGAAATTCCATTCGGCTTTATGCTTATCTCAATTAACCAGGTAAGCACCCAGGTTGCGCAAAACAGGTGCTGCCTTGGATTTTTGAAAAACAATCCTGATTTGATCGGTTTCTATTGGTGCAAAAGAAGCAATTTTTTTCCTGCCCACTGTAGTGCCCGTAAAAATGGTTTGGTAGGCAGTTCCATCAAATGATTCGATGCTGAAAGAACCAATTCTTTGCCCAAATGAAATCATTTCCTCCAGCGAAATGGTATTGATTGTTTTTTTCAAAGGCAGGCGGATAATCAATGCCGCATTCTCTTTTTTAGCAGAAGCCCAATAGGTTTGAATATTATTGTCGGTGAGAGTTGTTATTTTCTTTGTAGCTGCCTCTTCCGGATAAATAGCGGCATTTTTTAATAAGTCCCGGGCAAATGCTTCTTCTCTTAATTTTCTGAAGCCAATCAGTGCAGCTGAATCTGCCGCATTGATTTGTCCGGTTCTATCCGGTGGAACATTCAAAAGCAAATTC
>JBDKLG010000260.1:0-3894 GCA_039795695.1 Bacteroidota bacterium | reverse complement strand
GCAAAAACTATTTTTAAAAGAAAAATGCTGCCCCTTACCAGTAATCGGGAATGGGCAATCACCCGTTGCCATTCAGTTTTTTTTCATTCTTCCACCAGCGCCAGCCTATATAACCCATTACCATAAAGGGTGCTGCAGCCAGGTAAATAATAGCAGCATTGAGTGCAGAAGCAGGGCCCTCACCTAGCTGCGAAGCAGTTTTGGTACAAATAGCACATTGTGCCATGCTGAACTGAAAATTTAGAACAGCACAGAGCAGTAAGCCGGCAGATAAGCATCTTTTCCTCATTTCATTCGATTTCAGGGCAAAGATAAGCGGGAAAATAATGCCGGAATACCTAACTTTCTAACTCAAAAATTCAATAAGTGGAAGCACGCAGACAGTTTTTACAAAAATTCGGGATGCTGGCAGGGGCTTTCTCGGCCACCAGTCTTTTTAACCAATTGCATGCGGCTTCCTGGGAAACTGCTGCTGCAAAAATCAGTCATTTAAGTCCGCAGCAAGCTGCTGCAGAAGAGGATTACTGGGGGGTGATACAGCAGTCCTATACGGTTAATTCCAACCTGATCATCCTCAATAACGGGGGTGTAAGCCCTTCGCCCAGGATTGTGCAGGAAGCCGTGGAACGTTATAATAAACTGTCGAATGAGGGGCCATCTTATTATATGTGGCGCATACTGGACCAGGGCAGGGAGCCTTTGCGGCAGAAGCTTGCCCAGCTGGCGGGGGCTTCTCCTGAAGAAATTGCCGTGAACAGGAATGCTACGGAAGCGCTGAATACCGTCATTTTCGGGCTTGATTTAAAAGCGGGCGATGAAGTGATTGGGACCCGGCAGGATTATCCGAATATGATCAATGCATGGAGGCAGCGTGCACAAAGAGAGGGCATTGTATACCGGCAGTTGAATTTTGAATTTCCGATAGAGAATGATGAGGAAATTGTAGCTGCCTATGAAAAAGCCATTACGCCTAAAACAAAAATTTTACACGTAACCCATATCATTAACTGGATTGGGCAAATACTACCGGTAAGGAAGATTACGGATATGGCAAAGAAGTACAACCTTGAAGTAATTGTGGATGGCGCACATTCATTCGGCTTGCTTGATTATAAGGTTCCCGATCTTGGCTGCGATTATTTTGGAACCAGTTTGCATAAATTTTTAAGTGCCCCTATTGGCAGCGGCATGCTTTGGATCAAGAAAGAAAAAATAGAAAAAATATGGCCGCTGGTATGCAACGACAAACCCAGGAGTGAAGACATCAGAAAGTTTGAAACCCTTGGTACCAGAAGCTTTCCCATTGAGCAGGGAATTGGGGAAGCCGTTAATTTTCAGCAGGCAATTGGCAGTAAAAGAAAGGAAGAAAGGATCCGTTACCTGAAAAATTACTGGGCCGAAAAAGTAAAAGATATTCCCAAAGTAAAAATTCATACTTCATTCAAACCCGAGTATTCCTGTGCCATTTGCGGTGTAACGGTAGATGGTATGACGCCGGGTGAACTGGATAGCGCATTATTCTCTGCGTATAAAATTCATACGGTAGGCATTGTATGGGAAAATATATCCTGTGTAAGAATTACCCCGCATGTTTATACCCGGCTGCAGGATCTTGACAAACTGGTGATGGCCATTGAAGAGATTGCGGGCAGGAAAAAATAAAAGCAGTACTTCTCAGTAACTGCTTTTTATTGATAAGTAGCTGTAACCGTTGCAGCCTAAGCAGGCTTAACGGCAGGCTTTTTGGATTTTGTTGATTTGGCAGGACGGCTTTTGCCAAATGATCCCTGAAATCTTTTTCCTTTTGCGGTTTTTTTGTCGCCTCTTCCCATGGTATATTTTTTAATGAATAATGTGAAGGTACAAAAATAAAAAAACCCCTGCAAATTGCAGGGGTTCAAATTTGTTTTTGAAAGAATTAGAGTTTTGCGCTCAATTCTTTACCTGCTTTGAATTTAGCTACTTTTTTAGCTTTAATCTTGATAGCAGCACCAGTTTGTGGGTTACGGCCTGTACGGGCAGCACGCTTAGACACAGAAAAAGTACCAAATCCTACCAAAGTTACTTTGTCGCCTTTTTTCAGAGTTTTGGTAACTGCGCCAACAAAAGAATCCAGGGCAGCGTTTGCCTGTGTTTTAGTTACACCAGCATCTTCAGCGATCTGGGCAATCAATTCAGCTTTGTTCATAGATGTGTTTTTAATGGTTTTAATAACACAACAAATTTATTCGCTTTTCCCAATCAACAAAATATTTTTATTATTTTTTATCATTGGTTTTTTTGCTTAAAACCCCTATGTATAAAGGATTTCAGCAGATTTTCTTTTGATATATAACAGTTTTCATATTTAATAAAAAGCTGTGAAACCCTTTAACAGCAAGGGTTTCAGCTTTTATTCGCTGTAATTCAATGCCAATAAGCATTTCAAAGGAATATAACGAAGATTTGTGATTACCAAAACGAATTCCTGAAAGTATCCACACTCAATTCACAACTTGCATTAATGTGCGAAAACTGATGAATTGTTCGCCCCAGGTTTCCATGGCTTCTTTCCGCAGCAAGGGTGCATGCGCATCCAGGTATTTTTGATACTGTTCTGCTGTTTCGGCAAAAAACTGTACGGCATAAGTTGGCCCTTCTGCTTCATCTGTATCCAATAGCCTTACAAAGCGTGCATCTGTAAAACAGCCGGTAGCCAGTATTTCGGGTATGTGTTTTTCCTTCATCCATTTTAGCCATGCTTCATGGATGGGCCAGCTTAGTTTGGTAGTTACATTATAGATTAACATATATGGATGGAACGAATTGTGTTAGAATGGTGGCAGCGGCGGGTTATGCGATTTGGGCAAAAATCGGACAGTGGTCGCTGTGTTTCACATCAGGGTAAATGGTGGCGGCTGTTAATTTTGCCTTTAATGGTTTGCTGATACAGATATAGTCAATTCTCCATCCCTTGTTCTGCAGGCGCACAGTAGGGAAACGCTGGCTCCACCAGGAATAGCCTCCTGTTGTTTCCGGATTCATTGCCCGGTAAGTATCGATCCAGCCTGCTGCCAGGAACTTATCCATCCAGGCCCTTTCTTCGGGCAGGAATCCCGAAGATTTTTTATTGCCCTTCGGGTCATGGATATCGATTTCTTTGTGGGCAATATTATAATCTCCCAGAACAACCAGGTTGGGCCTGGTTTTTTTAAGTGCTTCCAGGTAGTCAAAAAATTCATCCAGCCATTTGTATTTATACTCCTGCCGCTCATCGCCGCTTGTTCCTGAAGGATAATAAGCATTGATCAGGCTGAGCTTGCCAAAATCGGCACGGATCACCCTTCCTTCAAAATCGCTTTGCTCGATCTGGTTACCGTAATAAACTTTATCGGGTTTTATCTTAGTTAAAATGGCCACACCGCTGTATCCTTTTTTCTGTGCAGAAAACCAATAGGTCTGATAACCCAGTTCCTCTATTTTGTCAAAAGCAACATCTTCTTTGTTTGCCTTGGTTTCCTGTAAACAAATGATGTCGGCCGGATCTGTTTTCAACCAGTCGGTAAACCCTTTGTTCATTGCGGCACGAATGCCGTTTACATTGTAAGAGATAATGCGCATACAATTTTTTTATTCTATTCTAAAAACCTGTTGAATCCTATCATGAACAGTTGATTCAATATTTCAGGGGATAAAGATGCATTAAAAAGCACAAATTTTTCGGGACTAAATTTTCCCTGGGCAATACAGGCAATTTTTTCATCCAGGTAAATTTCCTTTAAGTTGTTTTTGAATCCGCTGCATTTTATCACAAAGGAATGCTGTCCTATTTTGCCTGACAGGATATAATCAAAAACAACGGGGATACGCATATTGGTATAAGCCACATGTGTATTTTGAAAAGGGTCGGCAATA
>JBDKLG010000259.1:0-3086 GCA_039795695.1 Bacteroidota bacterium | reverse complement strand
GGGTGTATTGCTGTTGTGGTCGGGAGACCACCAACGGCGGGTGTATTGCTGTTGTGGTCGGGAGACCACCAACGGCGGGTGTATTGCTGTTGTGGTCTGGAGACCACCAACGGCGGTGGTTTACTGTTGTGGTCGGGAGACCACCAAGGGCGGGTGTATTACTGTTGTGGTCGGGAGGACACCAACGGCGGGGGGATTTACCTCAGTGAATCATTCAATAAAAAGATTTTTTTACACTACCACGAGCTCATAAAAATCCTCCGGTTTTAAATAACGATTGGCCAGCGCCTGGATTTCTTCAGGGCTAATGGATTGAACGGTTTTGATGCTGTTGTAAAAATATTCCGCTGTCAGGTTATTGAGGATATAATTTTTCCAGCGTGAAATGATTTGAAAAGGACCGTCCAGATCGCCCAGCAATGAACCGATCATGTAATTGCGCACCAGGTCTAATTCTTCCTGCCCTACCGGTTCTTTGCATAAAATATCCATTTCCTTGTACACTTCGGCAATGGTGGCTGCACACACATCCCTGCCCGCTTCCGTGCTGATCATCCAGGCACTTTCGTGTAGATGGTTTTGCATATAACTATGAATGCCATAAGTATAACCCTTGTCTTCCCTGATATTACTCATCAACCTTGATCCAAAAAAACCTCCGAATATATTGTTCAATACCTGTGCTTTTGAAAAATCGGGGTGGTGCCTGTTGGGGAATGGCCGGGCTATCCTGATGGCACCCTGCACACCATTTGCATCATTCAAAATATTGTATTGGTGCTGTGTGGCGGGTTGGGCCATGATTTCTTTTTCTTTTATTTCAACAGCATTCAGGGGCAGGTGCCCAAAAGCTTTGTTGAGCTGCTGTTCCAGGTCGGCAGGAAGCTTACCTGCTACGAACAGGGCAGCTTTACCCTGCCGGTAATACTGCCTGTAAAAATTAACCAGTTCTTCCCTTTCCAGCCTGTCGTAATCCAGTGTGGAGGTATACCGGCCATAGGGATGGTCAAATCCATATACATATTCATCAATCAGCCGGTTGGCAATAAAATCGCATTTTTTCAGGTTTACTTCCAGGCGTTGCTTTTGGTTCTGCTTGTAAATAGCGAGCTCTTCTTCGGGAAAGACAGACTCGGTAAGGATTTCGGCAACAGCCGGTAATAATTCTTTTAAATGCTTACTCAGGCAATGGAGGGTAATGGTGGCGGTTTCATTGTAACAATTGCGGTTCAGGTAAGCACCATAAAATTCAAAATGCTCATTGATGGCAAAAGCGTTTTTTTGCTTTGTTCCGTTCTTGAGCAGGAAATTTGTAGTGGCGGCCACAATGTTTTTTTCCTCATACCAGTTGCCCGCATAAAAAACCCATTCAATCAGCAAAACATCCTGTGCACCTGCGTCAATGGTATAAACCGGCACCTGGTTGTCAAGCCTGAAATGCTGATAGGGCTTGAGTTCCAGCCGCATATTCACTGCATCAATAATCTCCGGGGCTGTTTGTCTATTGGGCATAATATAAAAGCGTATTACTGTTTTCTTTGCGGAAAATATTTTTACAATATTGTTGTATGTCTTCAGTGGTAACTGCCTGGTATTTTTCCAGCTCTGTATTCATCATGGCGGCATCGCCCAGTAATTCATACATGGCCAGGCTGCTTGCCCGGCTCATCAGGCCCATGTCTTCGAAAGCGATCACACTTTCGGTTTTATTCTTTACTTTTTGCAGTTCATTTTCCGGGATGCGCATCAACTGTATTTTTTCAATCTCTTCCTCCACTGCTTTTTCCGCCTCATCCATTTTCACCCCCTTTACCAGTTTTCCCTCAATAGCAAGCAGTCCTTTGTCAATACTTCCAAAATGATAGCAGTCCAGATTGGAAAACAACTGTTTCTCTTTTACCAGCGACTGGTATAGCCGCGAAGATCCGCCCCCGCCTAAAATTTCGGTAGCCAGGTCTGCGATATAATATCCTTTCTCCAGCCTTGCATCCATATGCCATGTTTTTACCAATGCGTCTAAAGGCAGGCTGGCACTATGTTCCAGCCTTCTGGCAACGCTTTGTTCGGGCTCCTGTGGAAGGTTTCTTTGGTATTTTTCTCCCGAAGGGATATCACCAAACCATTTCTGCGCCAGTTGTTTTACCTGTTCAAGCTGTACATGACCCGCTACCACAAGGAAGGCATTCACCGGGCGGTAATGTTTGAAGAAAAATGCTTTTACATCATCGATTTCGGCATTTTCTATATGGCTGAGTTCTTTGCCAATGGTCATCCAGCGATAGGGGTGTGTGGTATAAGCCAGTTCGCGCATTTTGTGCCAGGTATCGCCATAGGGCTTATTGATATAATGTTCCCTGAATTCTTCACAAACCACTTTTTTCTGCACCGAAAGACTTTTCTGTCCGAATGCCAGGCTCAGCATTCGATCGCTTTCCAGCCAGAAAGCTGTTTCGATATTTTCTGCCGGAAGCTGGCAATAATAATTGGTCAGGTCATTGGTGGTATAGGCATTGTTCTCACCCCCTGCTCTCTGCAGGGGCTCGTCGTAGTCGGGTATATGAATACTGCCGCCAAACATCAGGTGTTCAAATAAGTGTGCGAAACCTGTTTGTGCGGGGTTTTCATCCCTTGCTCCCACATCATAGAGAATATTCACTACGGCCATCGGGGTGGAATGGTCTTCGTGAACCAGTACTGTAAGGCCATTGTCTAATACAAAACGGTCGTATTGAATCATAATACAGGTATAATAAAAGGCACAAATTAGGCTATTAGAAAAAAAAGCAGTCTTTTTTCTGCGTTTATCTGCGCGATCAGCGGGAAAAAAGTGTCCCGCAGATTACGCAGATTTTCGCAGATAGGTATTGATTCCTGCGATGGATCAGGCTGTTTGTTTTTTAGGATGAACCAGCGAAGAAAACAGCAACCTAATTTTGTATTATTTCAGTCTTTTTCTGCGCTTATCTGCGCGATCAGCGGGAAAAAGTGTCCCGCAGATTACGCAGATTTTCGCAGATAGGTATTGATTCCTGCGATGGATCAGGCTGTTTGTTTTTTAGGATGAACCAGCGAAGAAAACAGCAACC
>JBDKLG010000258.1:0-10340 GCA_039795695.1 Bacteroidota bacterium | reverse complement strand
TTCTGTAGCAGCTGCATCATTGTGCAGGTAGCCAATAAATACAGCCGGAACCAGGGCCAGTAAAGCAGCGATGTTGATGGTAAAAATGAACTTTTTCATTGTTTTGTTTTTTATTTTGATTGATGGAACAAAGATATAGTAAAATGATAGTACTATGCAACACATAGTACCAATTAAAAGAAAGTATAGTTTATGGCATAATATTAAGTTATGCTTCGGAATTCAATAAATACGGGCATTTTGGCCATTTCAGGGTCTTGAAAAGCCGGTTTCAGATTGTGATAAGTGGGTACAGGGGCTGATGAATAGCAGGAAAAAAGGGTTCAAACTTCTATTTCCCCCCAAATTCAGGGGATAAAATCAGTGTCTATGGAGAAATTTTCGGGAAATTTTGCCTGTATCGGGCGATAGAATGCCATGATCTGTTTCATATCGGTCTCAAAATGATTGGGGTAAATCACTTTACCGATGCCGGCTTTTTTTTGCCGGTAATCTACATAAGCGAGGCAAATGGGTACTCCGGCACCGGCTGCTGCATAATAGAAACCGGTCTTCCATTTATGCCGAAAGCTCCTGCTTCCTTCGGGGGTAACCAGAATAATCAGTTCTTCGTTTTGCTGAAACAGTTCAATCATTGATTCCACGAAACTGTTTCTGGCTGAAGCTTTGGTTCTGGGTTTCCTGTCTATCGCAATGCCTCCCAATGGTTTCATCAGCAAGCTGAAGGGAAAACGCATCCATTCCTGTTTAACGGTAAAACGGATTTTTAGCCGGTAAATCGCAAAAGAAGCCATGGCATACCAAAAATCCCAATTACTGGTATGTGGTGCCGCAACGATGATACATTTCTTTATTTCTGGCGGAAGGTTTTCATCAATGGTCCATCCTGTTCTTTTAAATATCCAGGAACAAAAAGAAGCAAGGGCCATGAAAAAAAATTAAGGTATCGGTAAACTACCTAAGGGGGGTGAAATGTTTATCGTATCAGGATTTGAACTGTTCGGTCATTTTGCCGCACAAATCGCTTTCGATCATTTTCTCAGCCACAAGAATCATATTGCTGAAAGCCTTGTCGTTACTGATTCCGTGACCGATGACCACGGGTTTAGCAATACCCAGTACGGGTGTGCCTCCATAATTTTCATAATGAAAACGCTGAAAATACGCATCATTGCCATAGCCTCTCTGACCGGCAATATCGTAAATCGACTCGGCCATTTTTAAAAGAATATTACCGGTAAATCCATCACAAATAATTACATCAGCCTTATCGCCAAATACATCGCGTCCTTCGATATTTCCGATAAAATTGATCTGCGTATTTTCTTTTAGCAGGGGATAAGTAGCCTGTGCAAGCATATTGCCCTTGCCTTCTTCTTCTCCCACATTCATTAATCCGATTTTGGGATGATTGATGTGGAGTATGTATTGTGCATAAAGACTTCCGAGCAGGGCAAACTGGTTCAACTGTTCCGGTTTACAGTCTGCATTCAAACCAACATCTGCCAAAACACCTGTACCACCATTCAGTTTGGGGATAATGGTAGCAATGGTTGGTCTTAATAATCCTTCGATTGGTTTGATACTGAACATGGCTCCAACCAGCATGGCACCTGTATTGCCTGCACTGATAAAAGCATCAATTTTTCCCGTTGCCAACAGGTGAAATCCTATGGCGATGGAGGATTTTTGCTTTTCTTTTAGCGCTTTAGTGGGATGCTCGTGGTAACCGATTACTTCGGGGGCATGTATTAAATGCAAATAAGGTGATGCAAGATGGTATTCCTCCAAGAGAGGTTTTACCTGTGCTTCATCACCTATACAGTATAGTTGAGCCGTATGTTTACTGTGAGACAAGTATAACTGCAAGCCTTTCACCGCTTCTAGCGGTGCAAAATCTCCACCCATCATGTCTATTCCAATATTCATTGTGGCTGCAGGATAAAAGTTGAACTAAAAGGTTAAGCTTTCAGGGGAGCTTTTTCAGCTACCAGTTTACCTTTGTAGAACAATTTTCCTTCGCTCACATGCGCACGGTGGCGTACATGGGTTTCACCTGTAGTGCTGTCTTTGCTCAATGTTACTTCCTGTGCTACGTAGTGAGTTCTTCTCTTGGCGCTACGCTGCTGGGAATGTCTGCGTTTAGGATTCGGCATATCTCGAAATTTATAGTATCAAAAAAAATTAATCCATGTTTTTAAACTTGTCAAGCCCTTTCCAAATGGTGGGATTGTCTTTCTGCACTTCTTCCTCCATCTTTCTCAGTTTTTCCAGTACCTCGGTATTGCATTTGGGTCCGCCCATTTCTTCCTTGCTGCACATTTTTTGGAGCGGCAGGCTCAGGTTGATGAACTCAAATATCCAGTCGGCCAGGTGAAGATGGCTTTCGCCTCTGCTGATATAGTATACATCAGGGTCTTCTTCCTGTTCGTTCATGATTTCAGGATCGTCTACCATTTTAACGATGATGTTGAACTCGTCCCAAAGCCGCATGGGAAGGGTATTTCCACACCTGTCGCAATTGGCATTCACGGATCCGTCAACATCAAATTTCAATAACATGAAGCCATTTTTTTTGTCGAGACTTAGCTTGACATTGGCATCACAATTGTTGAAATCCTGTTCACCATAAGGTACAAAGAACTTATCCTCTATTCTGTATTCGTACACATGAATCCCCGGCTTCAAACCCACAAATGCTATCTCAAATTCCCGGCGCTGATTCATAACAGTTTTTAAAAGGGTTCGCAAAGGTAGGCTAAAACGGCGGAAATGCCAAAGGAAAATTGCGTTAAAGCCTGGCAGCAACTGATCTTAGATAGCTTAATTTACCGCATATTTGCAGCTATGAAACCTGGAACCAGGTTATCGGGGCAATTGTGGATAAACCTGGGTGTTTTATTCTCTATCGCATTGATAATCAACATATTTTCAATGTTTCCCCATGCCGTGGAACAGTATTATTCCATCGGTCTCTACCCGGCTATCGGTACAAGTTTGCGCATGATTACCAGGTGGACAAGCTTTAGCCTGGGGGATATTTTTTATTGCCTGCTGGGAGTAATCCTGCTTTTTCGGCTCATCAGGTTGGGCGTAAGGGTATACCGCAGGGAGATGGTTGGGGAGGACTGGGTGCTGATAGTATTCAGCATCGCCCGAACTGTGCTGTCTTTTTACATCATTTTTCAGCTTTTTTGGGGATTGAATTATGACCGATTGGGGATTGCCAAACAGCTGAATATTCAGCGGGACAATTATTCGAAAGAAGAAGTAACCGAATTGGCCAATCTTTTGATCGATAAGCTGAATGCGACCAGGGCTGTTTTAAAAGACAGTTCATTGCCGGAGCCTCCGCTCGACTCCATTTACAGGGAAGCACATATTTCTTATCAAAACATATCGCTTCAATACGAGTACCTCAATTACCGCAACCGGTCTGTTAAAAGAAGTTTGTTCAGTGCTTTGGGCGATTATATGGGTTATACAGGCTATTACAATCCATTTAGCGGTGAAGCACAGGTGCGAACCGATTTGCCAAGAATTTTGATGCCTTATATCAGCTGTCATGAAATGGCCCATCAATTGGGTTATGCCAGTGAAAGTGAAGCCAGTTTTGTGGGATACCTTGCCGCCGCCGCATCAAAAGACCCATATTTTCAGTATTCTGTTTATCTAGATCTTTTTAGCTATGCACAATCTGCCCAGCTGATGCTTTATGGAAAGGAAAAGGATTTCAAGGCATTTGAGCATATTATCCTGCAAAACAGGCAGCGGCTTGACACCCTGGTAAAAAAAGACAGAAAAGAGATTCGCGAGTTTTTCAATCAGCGAAGAAAAAAATCGGCACCTGCTTTCACTTCCCTGTATGACCAGTTTCTCAAATTCAATAACCAGTTGAGAGGGGTGGAGAGTTATGATGAAATAATCGGCTGGTTAATTGCGTATCAAAAAAAATACGGCAAAATTTAAGCGGCCAATACGGGCTTAAAAACTATTCTTCCACATCATACTTTCCACCGGTTTATTAGGCTGACCACTGTATTTGGCATTGTTTTTCTGGTTGTATTTAACCTCGATGGTTCCCTCTACCGGAAAATAAATCAGCTGACCAATGGGCATTCCCTTGTAGATGCGAACAGGTTGTTTGCAGGAAATTTCAAGTGTCCAGTTACCGCAGAAGCCAACATCTCCTTTTCCGGCTGTGGCGTGGATGTCAATACCCAGGCGGCCTGTAGAGGATTTGCCTTCGAGGAAGGGAACATGGGCATGTGTTTCTGTATATTCTTCGGTTACGCCCAGGTAGAAAGCATGGGGTTGTAAAACAAAACCTTCCTCCGGAATTTCGAAATGCTCTATTTTATTGTGCTTTTTGGCATCCAGTTCTGCATTTACATAAGTCGCCAGCCATTTTCCCAGGTGTACGTCATAGCTGTTGCTTCCCAGATCTGCCCGGTTATAGGGTTCGATTTTGATGGTGCCTTTTTCTATTTCTTCGAGTATTCGGGAATCTGTCAGGATCATTCTTCTGCTGTTTTTTGTGTTTGGATGCAAATAAATGCTTACATCTGCAATCTAATTTCTAAATTTTCGCAGTGCCGCTGTTTTATCAACAAGATATTAACGAATTCACCAAACTGGCTGTTTGGAAAATCAGCGAGGGGGAAGATTTTTTTCTGCGCACAGCATTTCTTCCAAGAGAGATCACGCACCCGCATAAGCGTTTACAGCACCTTGCGGGAAGGTTTTTACTGGCTTACCTGTTTCCTGATTTTCCTTATGAAGAAATGCTGATAGCAGATACCCGGAAGCCCTATCTGCCGGAAGCGCAATACCATTTTTCCATTTCACATTGTGGCGATTATGCTGCGGCCATTGTAAGCAGCAGGCAAAGGGTTGGCATAGATGTAGAAATGGTTACTGCAAGGGTAGATAAAATCAAGCATAAGTTTTTGCATCCCCAAGAACTGGCTTTTGTAAACAGCAATCCGGCCAAATCGCATATTGAATTATTAACCCTGCTCTGGAGTAGCAAGGAAGCCATGTTTAAATGGTGGGGAATTGGCGATATTGATTTTAGCGAATCACTGCGGGTGGATTCTTTTCAATTTTCTTCAGCTGGTATTATCCCTGCAAGGTTTCTCAAAGACTCATGGAATATCCCTTTGCTCATTCATTTCCAACTGGTAAATGGGCTAAGCCTGGCATGGGTTTGTTCCGAATAAATTCAAAAGTTAATTATTTTCAGAAGCTATGTTTTAGGAACCAGGAGCAGGTTTTTCTGGAGGGTTTGTTTTAATTGTCTTTTTACCAGTTGCCCCATGGTTTTTGCTTTTAAGAAAGAAGGTTGTTTATCGAAGTACTCATAGAGTTCTTTTTTCAGCTGCTCCAGTTTTTCAGGTTTTGAAATACTATCATTACTCATAATATCCAGTAATTCCATCATCCTGAAACGCTCTGATACCAGGCGATAAGTCATCATGGTTCTTTCCTCTACCTGGTATTGTGTAATCGATTGTTTATCGAGATGCTGCATTACCAGGTTTACAAAGGGCTTATTTTCTTTGTAGAACTGAGGCAGGTACCAGTTCTTTTTTCCTTCGTATGATTGCTGGTCAAAATCGATTGCGCGGATGCGGTATTGGAAGTCTTCAATATCCGGTGTGATGTTTACCACAAAATTGTATGCCCGCATATCACCCAGTAAGTGCACAAAGCAGCGCTCATTGAATTTGACAAATTCTTTTGCAAGCCTGATCGGGTTGGTATTTGGGTTATTCAGATAATCTGTAATGAATACATCCCCCGGAATTCCGGGTATATGTTCTTCAATCAAGGTTGTTTTGTCGGTTAAATACGTAAGCCTGTTAGGAGACAGGAGGTGTTCGAGTTCAAGGCCATAGACCCTGCTGGCATCTGCCTGTTTGATATAATAATGGTCATAATTATCATTCAGTTTATTCACGATACGAATGCGAAAGGGTTGGCTGTTGCCAAAGTAGCAGAAATCGATGCGGGCCACATCCAGGTGGTTGATGAAGCTCATATTACCCTCTGTTTTTAATATGGCATAGATACGCACAAGGGTATCCCTTAAGTATTCAAGCTGGTGCATATCATAAGACACTTTTTCCCAGGAAGTTTCTTTGCCAAATTTGTCTTTCAATGGAACGGAGTAAACATAGCGTTGAAGGTCCTGGTAGCTTGCAGGAAGATTAACCTCCCTTCCATATTTCAACAGGTACTTCTGCAATGCGTGATTAACGGGAAAAATGGGTTTTTTCTGGGATGGTTTTTCCGGTTTTTCAGAAGGGGTAATATGTTCAAAAGAGTTATTCAAGCAGGAGGGGGTCGTTGTCTTCCAGTAAATTCAGGTTTACATCATTGCCCGCAATGCCTTCTACTGAACCACGGATAAAAGCGGCATTCAGCAATACTTTTTCCAGTTGTTTCTCCCTTGCTTTCCACAGTTTTTCCATGGCATCCCTTTCACGCTGGATACTTTGTTTCATGCTCAGAAATCCTTCCCTGATGGCATTCCACTGCTCATTAAATTCCGAACCAATGAGGTAATCATACAGCATGGCCATTTTATCGCCCTTGTTTTCCTGGCTTTTTCTGGCTTCGTGTATTTTCAGAATGGCATTACGCAAAAGGAGAGAAACGCTTTTCACTTCAGCAAAACTGCAAATGTATACCCCGTTTTTTTCACCAAACCTTTCCATGTCTTTGGGGAATGCCTGTGTTACAATCACTGCAACATCTGCTCCCTGGCTCCTCATATCTGTTTTCAGTTTTTCTATCCAGTCATTGGCAAAGTCTTTGGTACGTTTGCTTTCATAAATAATTTTACCGGCTTCTATTCCCAGCTGGTTCCTGACCAGCTGTATGCAGTCGGCACCTCTTACGCCTTTTCCTACTTCTTCAATCTTATCAAAAGGGTAAGTGGCTTGCAGCATTTCTTCGAGCATCAATTCCTGTACTTCCCCCTGTAATTGCATGCTGCCCTGTTCTGATTTGCGGCGCATTTCTTCAGCCAGTTTTTTCTGGTCATCCAGTTGTTTTTCCAGTTCTTTATAGCGGAGCTGGTATTCCCTGTCTTTGATGGCTGATTTTTCCAGTTCTTCTTTTTGCAACAGTTCTTTCAGTTTCGTGCGCTCTTCCATTAACTGCCGCTGAACAGCCAGTTCCAGTTCTTCTTCTTTGGTTTTAAGGGCCTGTTCTTTCTGTAAATATTCCAGTTCTTTTTTTCTGGCTTCTTTTAATTTTTCTTCTGCGTCTGAGGCATTTTTCTGAAGCAGGGTCAATTTGTTTTCATAATCGGCTGCCAGGTCTTTTCTGATGGAATGCTGAAGCTGGTCCTGTATTTTCTTTTTTTCTGTTTCAATCAATTTAAGGGCATCTTCTTCTCTGGCCTGGAGGGTTTGCTGAAAAAGCATTTCTTTTTGTCTGAATTCGTCGTCTTTTTTCTTTTGCCAGTCCTGCATCTGCCCGCGAAGTTCTTTTTGTATCTCATCGCGCATGGAATCGTCCAGGTCGAACTGGTGATTGCAGTTGGGACAGGTAATGATCAAGCCGGCCATAGTATATTTTTTTACAAAGTAAGGTTAAGATGGCAAAAGAAAAAACCCAACTAAAGTTTAGTTGGGTTAGTGCGGAAGAGGAGATTCGAACTCCCACGCCCGGTTAAAGGCGCTACCACCTCAAAGTAGTGCGTCTACCAATTTCGCCACCTCCGCAGGGAGCTGCAAATGTAATGGAAACAGGGAAAACTAAGCTGCAGATTAACAGATTTAATCGGATAAAACCCATAAAAATCTGAGAATCCGGGATTGAAAATTTTATTACATCCTTTCCGGAACCTTGATTCCCAAAACCCGCATGGCGGTTTTAATTACCTGTGCTGTCATTTGCGATAATTGCAAACGAAGCTGTTTCTTTTCTTCATTTTCCGCATTTCCAATAGAATGTTCGGTATAGAAAGAATTGAATGTTTTAGCCAGGTTGAAAACATAGATAGCCAGTTTGGAAGGGTCGTGCTCCGTTGCTGCATCGGCCAGCACTGTTGGGAACATTTCGAGACCGATGATCAGTTCTTTTTCGAGCGGCAGGATTGTTCCGGTTTTCGGGTTCCTGGTTTCAATTTTTTCGACCAGCCCTGATTTTCTGAGGATACTTTTGATCCTTGCATGGGTATATTGAATGAAGGGGCCGGTAAACCCATGGAAATCGATACTTTCCTCGGGGTTGAAGACCATTTTCTTTTTTGGGTCTACCCTTAAAAGGAAGAATTTCAGGGCGCCCAGTCCAATTGTTTCATAGAGTTCTTTCAATTCTGTTTCCGTAAAATCCTTCACTTTACCAAGGTCTTCTGTTTTTTGCCTTGCGATGGAAACCATTTCTTCTACCAGGTCATCTGCATCTACAACTGTTCCCTCCCTGCTTTTCATTTTACCTGTGGGCAGTTCCACCATGCCATAACTTAAATGGTAAATGCCATCTGCAGAAGGCAGTTGCAATTTCTGGCAAATTAATTTCAATACTTTGAAATGATAGTTCTGTTCATCACCTACTACATAAATGCTTTGGCCTGCATTGAATTCTTTTTGTTTCTGTTCAGCCAAACCGATATCCTGGGTGATATAAACAGAAGTACCGTCTTTTCTCCTCACTATTTTCTCATCCAGGCCTTCAGCTGTCAAGTCAATCCATACACTGCCATCTTCTTTCTGATAAAAGACTTTTTTGGCAAGGCCTGCTTCTACCAGATCCTTACCCAATAAATAGGTATTGCTTTCATAATATGTTTTATCAAAATCGCTGCCAATTCTTTGATAAGTTGCATCAAAGCCTTCATACACCCAGCTATTCATTTTGCTCCAAAGCTCCAGTACATCCGGCTTTCCTGCTTCCCAATCGAGCAGCATTTGCTGTGTGGCTTTCATGATGGGGGCTTCTTTTTCCGCCTCGGTTTCAGTTATTCCTTTGGCAACCAGTTCAGCAATTTCCTGCTTATATGCCTCATTGAATTTAACATAGTAATCGCCCACAAAATGATCCCCTTTTTGATTGGCAGATTGTGGAGTGGCTCCATTGGCAAACCGTTGCCAGGCAATCATGCTTTTACAGATATGGATGCCACGGTCGTTTACTATACAGGTTTTTACTACGTCGTAACCATTTGTTTGGAGGATTTCTGCCAGACTTCTTCCCAGAAAATTATTTCTTAAGTGGCCAAGGTGTAATGGCTTGTTGGTATTGGGAGAAGAGTATTCTACCATTACTTTTTCCTGTTTGGGATGGCTTTTGCCAAATTCTGTATTGGCATATTCGGTATCAATGAAATTGAGCCAGTAGCCATCAGCGATGGTCAGGTTTAAGAAACCCTTGATGAGGTTAAAACCGGTAAAAATTTCCGGATTATTGGCCAGAATTTTTGAGCCCAATTCCTGCCCGAGTGCATCAGGAGATTTTTTTAACTGTTTTACAAAAGCAAATAAAACCACGGTATAATCGCCTTCAAATTCCGGCTTGGTTGCATTTACCAAAATGTCGCCGGGTAATGATGCAACCCCATACAACTGATTGATTGCTATGGCAGTACACTCTTTTATATTAGTAACAACACTCATTTATTAACAATTTCGGCAGGCAAAAGTAACTAATTAAGAACTACCTTTGCCCCGGTATATGCTAAAGCTGCATGAATATATTCGGAATATGATCCTTGGGGTAGTGGATTTGTTTTACCCGCCTTTTAAAAAATTCATGCCATTGCAAACCTTCCGTTATGCAGCATGCGGTGGATTTAATACCGTTCTGGATATTTCATTATTTTTTGTTTCCTATAATTTTATTCTTCAAAAGCGGCCCATTCATCTTGGCTGGTTAACCATCGGCCCGCATATTGCCGCTTTTTTAATTGGCTTCTGCGTAACATTCCCGATTGGGTTTTATTTAAGCAGGTATGTGGTTTTTCAGGAAACTTCTGTAGCCAAAAGGGAGCAGTTGAGCAAATATTTTCTGGTGGTTCTGGGCTGCCTGTTTTTAAACTATGGGTTTCTGAAATTATTTGTGGACCTGTTTGGCTGGTATCCAACGCCTTCAAAATTACTGACAACTGTTTTTGTTGTTGCTTTCAGTTATTTTTCCCAGAAAAACTACACGTTCAAAGCCGCTGCCTAGTTTCGGGACTCAGGTAAAATTGTAAAGTGGCCAGTCCCGTATTTTCTGCATGTACAATTCGAATGGAGTGCTCTCCAGCACTCAGTTTCAGAGAAATACTGTGATGGGTATTTTCATCCAGTTCGGTGTATTGGCTGTTCCATGCATCAATGACTTCT
>JBDKLG010000257.1:0-10430 GCA_039795695.1 Bacteroidota bacterium | reverse complement strand
GCTTTTTGCATTCTTGAATTGAGCAAGAATTACTTCATCACAATACCGACATCTCACGGTCCCGAGTACTCGGGACGGGTTCGAGTCCCGTCCGGTCCGCATAAGCCACTCTTATTGAGTGGCTTTTTGCATTCTTGAATTGAGCAAGAATTACTTCATCACAATACCGACATCTCACGGTCCCGAGTACTCGGGACGGGTTCGAATCCCGTCCCATCCGCATAAGCCACTCTTACTTGAGTGGCTTTTTGCATTAAACAATGGCCAACTGGTTTTTCCGGGGCAATGCTAGGTATTCTTACAAGCACCATAACAATTACGATTAAATAGCCCTAATGCAATAACTTCATGTGTAATTTGTCAAAATGCAACTCCTTTATAGATCACTTAAAAGATGTTTTTAATTGAACTTGAAGCAACTGCAGCATACTGGTAAAAAGAAATTGTTACGCCTATTTAATAAAACAGCAATATGAAAAAAAGTGTTTTACTATTCACCATATTTATTCTTTGCGTCTATTCGTCCGCAATCGCACAGGAACCGAAAGCTCCACCTAAAAATGATGCGGCCGAATTGGCAAAAAAACTGGCGAATCCCGTTGCATCCCTCATTAGTGTGCCATTTCAGAATAATACGGATCTGGGCATTGGACCTAATAACGGGTATCGGAATACCTTGAATTTTCAACCGGTTGTTCCTATTAATCTTACGAAAAAAGTAAACCTGATAAGCAGACTGGTCTTACCCATTATTACACAGCGCGATGTGGCCGGACTAGGCACCAAACAAACTGGCTTGAGTGATGCTGTTGTAAGTGCCTTTTTCTCTCCTTCAGAGGCAAAGAATGGACTCATTTGGGGAGCAGGGCCGGTTTTTCTAATCCCGATTGCCACAGATAATTTATTAGGAACACAAAAATTCGGAGTAGGGCCTACTGCATTGGTTTTAAAGCAAACCAATGGATGGACCATCGGTGCATTGGCCAATCAGCTATGGTCAATTGCAGGAAATGCCAGCCGGTCTGATCTGAGTCAGTTGTTTCTGCAACCCTTTCTAAATTACAATTGGAAAAGTGGTGCGGGCATGGGTATCTCAAGTGAAATCACACAGAATTGGCAGGGAAACAGCACCACAGCATTTATCATTCCCAGCGTTTCGGGTGTAACTAAATTGGGAACACAGATCGTGTCTTTGGCGATTGGACCAAGGATACCTGTATCAGCTCCTATAAATTCCGGGGCAGATTTTGGCATACGGGCTTCTATTGTTTTTGTTTTTCCAAAATAGGTTTTCGACTACTTTTTAAACCGGAATCCATGGCCGGATTTCACTGCTTTCAGGTGGTCAAATACAAGATGATGCCTGAAAATACCGTACCTGTAAATTCTACCTGCTTAAAAAACTAAAATCACTACCTTAGTTTTATTCAGAAATTTTTTTAATTATAAAATTCAACTGCATTATGAAAACGTTTAGTAAAAGTTTATTGATGACTATGCTCCTATCCATCATCACTACTTCGATAATGGCCCAGGCCAGTCCGGCTGCAACAGCAACAGGAACAATTAATGGAGCAAATATCTCCATCAAATACAGCAGTCCTTCTGTAAAAGGAAGGCAGATCTGGGGTGCGCTGGTACCTTATGACAAAGTTTGGAGGGCCGGAGCTAACCAGGCTACCATTCTTGAAACCGATAAAGACCTTAAAGTAGAGGGAAAAACCCTGGCTGCCGGCAAATACAGCGTATATGCAAGTCCGGGAGAAAAAGAATGGACCATTTTCTTTAATTCACAAACAGGCCAATGGGGTATCACCAGGGCAGGCGAAACAACCAAAGATGCAACCAAAGACGTGTTGAGCGTAACCGTGAAACCTAAAAAATCAGCTGCAATGAATGAGCGCCTGCTTTATACAGTAAGCGAGAAAGGATTTGTTTTAAGCTGGGAAAACCTGGATGTTCCCGTATCTGTAAAATAATTTTCTACCCATAAAACACCTGCTGTTACAAAGTACCTGCAGGTGTTTTTTTGTGCGGTTGAAACTCAGTACCCTTCGATGGCATTTTCATTGATCAATACCCGCTAACAAATGGAGAATTTAGGCATAGGTTCTAAAGTAAATCACCCTCATTACGGTAGAGGGGTGGTTGTTGAAACGGCAGCAACGTTTTATATTGTCTGGTTTAAATCAACCAATACTGCTAAAAATATCGCAAAAGATTATCCCGATCTCACCGTGTCATCATCAACAGCAGCCGAGCCTGCGGATGCACAGATTTCATTGGCAGATATTGAACAGGCTTTGGACAATATTTTGAACCAACGTTTGCATGAGTTTCAGCTGGTACCCATGGCTACCAAATGGAACGATGGCAACCTTATACTACAAGCTAAGGACAATAGCCTTCAATCAAAGGAAATTCCCATAGAGGTTTTTTTTCATAAGATTGTGATGGTGCGCGACAGGTTAAGGCTGATTGAACAAAAAATCAATGCACACAAAGGTTTGACTGATGCGGAAAAAGTAGACCTGCAACAATATATTACAGCCTCCTATGGCTCATTAACAACATTCAATGTGTTGTTCAAGGAAACCATTCACCAGTTCAAGGGTTCAGCAAAGGATTAAGGCAAAAGCGTGGGTAGTTTATTTCCGGCCTCAGGAAAAACTACAATGGGTGAATATTTTTTGGCTTCTTCAAAATCCATTTGTGCATAAGAAATAATGATAATGGTATCTCCTTCCGCACCCTTTCTGGCAGCAGGACCATTCAGGCAACACACACCGCTCCCTCTTTCCCCCTTTATCAGGTAAGTCACGAGCCTCTCCCCATTATTTACATTAACAACATGTATTTGTTCGTACTCAATCATGCCTGCGGCATCCATCAGATCCTCATCCAGGGTTAAACTTCCTACATAATTCAAATTGGCTTCAGTAATGACAGCCCGATGCACTTTGGATTTTAAAATATTTATATACATAATGGTTAAATGCTTATTGATAAAACCGGTGACAGAACATACAGACTGCAAAACTAGTGCCATTTTAACCTTTGCAGAAACATTGCCAAAAAATTGACAATTTGATGATCCTTCTTCGAATTAAGCACGATATCTGCCCTGTTTAAGCCCTAATTAACCGAGAATTTTCTGTGTTTGGGGGCACAATTGAAAAATTCTTTATCTTTCCGTAAAATAAAGAAAAATGAAAAAGATATTCTTGGGTTTTACCTTATTAGTCCTTGCTACTGCAACAAATAGTTTCGCTCAGGTGGCTGCCCCCAGCGGTGCACAAGCCCCTGCAAGTGCAGCAGCTATTTCATTCAAAGAAGCTGATAATAAGCATGAATTTGGCACTGTACCCCAGGGCACGCCCGTTAGCTATGATTTCAGTTTTACCAATACCGGCAAAGCTCCGTTGGTGCTGAGTGCGGTAAACGCTTCCTGCGGATGTACCACGCCTGAATGGCCAAAGGAGCCCGTGGCAGTTGGCGCTACAGCAAAAATAAAAGTAACGTATAATGCTGCAAATCCGGGTGAGTTTACCAAAACAATCACCGTGGTTTCCAATGCTGCAAATCCTCAAACCATACTAACCATTCATGGTAGTGTGAAATCACCTGCCCAGGCTTCAACAAACCAGGCAGCCCCAGCAGCCGCTCCAAAAGCCACAGCTGTTAAGAAAAACTAATATCACAGAGCTCCTACATAAAAAAGCCACATTTCAGGTAGAAATGTGGCTTTTTTGTGACTAGTTGATAATCAATGAATTACAATCTTTTTTATCCTTACAGCCTTTGAATAAAACAAATTTATCCACGCTTTAACAGCTTATTAATAAAGCTCTGGCAACGTTTTTGCATACTTAGGTTTCTTATAATAACTGTAAACCAAAGATTATGCAACCTTTTGTTGTGAGTATCCAGAAAATACTTAAAAAGAAGCTGAATATTGCTTCAGAAAGCCTGGGCCCAAAAACAGACCTCCAAAAAGACCTGAATATGGTTGATTGGGAATTGCAGTACCTGTTTAATGCCATTGAAAAAAAATGGCAGGTAAGTTTTCAGCAGGCAGAAACAGAAAACCTGAGAAATATTGAACAACTGAGGGAACTTATTACCAAACAAACCAAAAGAAACCTGAATTAGTGCAGATACGTGATTGGAGCAGTATCCCAATCACCCATTGTTTTATTTTCCAATACCCCCCTAAAACGGTTTGCATTTTTATATGCAAACCGTTTTTATCTATGCACAACAATGGGCATGGTTCATTTTTAAGAGAAGTATAAGCCAGCTTATTCGATACCATATAAAAGCAGCTCTTCGGGTGAATTTTTCCTGCTCAATTTATCATATGCTTTAACATAGGCATCGACAGCATAGTTTCTGCTTGCTGTTGAAATCAGAAAAAACAGTTTATCCCTTTCCGTATATTCTTTTATTTGCTGGTATTCCCATTTCTTTTCTTGCATAGCATAAGGCAGTAACCAGTCCAGCGCTTTTTGAATACTCCTCCCATCCCTGGTTTGATAATGCCAAATATCCACTCCGGCCCTTTGAGCCAGCAATGCCGTTTTGAACCAGGCTTCCAGGCAGAAAGTACTATAGCCCAAAGCGGTTGTTCGCTCCAGCTCCAGGGGTTGCCGGCCATCCGGTTCAATCTGAACGGGTATTCGTAACAGGATGGAATCCGTGTATTTTTTTACAAAGGGGGTATCGTCAAGAAACAGGGAAAATGAAAGCAGCTGCATATCATACCATATTCCATGATTGTTCAATGCCTTTCTCTCCTCCTTTCCGTTTTTACTGGTTTTCATCCATTGCAGGTAATTGCTGAACCATTCTTTAACAGAAGCTCTTTCTTTTTCCTGAAGAGAACTGCTGTACTGAAGAATACCCATCGCATCAACTACACTTGTTAATGCGATGGTTTCAATAATTCCAATCCCCCTGCCATCGTTAACACCCGGCACTGCCTGTGCATAATTTAAATGTGGGTTCATTTTTGTAGCAGTATCAATAAACCATTTCTTTATATATTCTGCTACTTTGCGGGCATAGCGCTCATCACCGGTAAATGCCCAGGCCAGGGCCAGCGTGTGGGTGTTTTTGCCCATATCTACCAGGTATTTTTTATCGGTAATCCTGTCGATCATTGGATTACGCTGCCCATCTTTCCGCATATAGGGCAAACCGTCTGGTTTTGAAGAATCGGGCCAGAAATAAGGCGCCAGGCTCATATAATCATGTTTATCTCCACTGGGTGGTGCAGCGGATTTAGCGGTAACTGTGCCAATTGCTGCTTTCATCAGTCGCTCTGCTTCTGCAATTACCTGGCCGCTTAGCTGTTTTGTTGTGGTATCGCCCCTATCCATTTTTTGCCTGATTTGTCCGATCCTCTTTGGGTCAAATAAAAAAACATTGGGCAAGGGCGATTGGATAAAATGTGCCGCTAACTGAATATGGTCGGTATTGATAAAATCAACACCCAGGTCTACCATTGTTTCCCAGCTATGCTGGTTATCGGGAACAGCCCAGAACCTGATTGCCTTATGTTTGGCATGGGCGAATTGAATGGTATTTTTTATTTGTATCAAATCCTTCTCAGGAATATTGCCGATGCCATTCCATTTTGAATATTTTGAAAAATCATCACTGAATAACCCAATACGCTGCAAATTGTTTTGATGCGTTGAATCACCTGTCTTTCCGTCGAAATAAATTCCTGCAGGATAATCGTTGAATTTATCGGCTGCTGGCTGATTGCCGGTTATTACAATCTTCAGCGAAGAATTATTCAACAAAGCAGGAAACTGCCGGATACTTTTGATTACAGCATCCAATGTTGGATGCATGTCTGTTTTAATATCGATGAGCAGTTGCATCACAAGCTTCTTGTTGGCATATACCGTTCCACGGTTTCTTAGAATTGCATCATTTATTTTTTTGAGATAAGCTGTTCCCAGTAAAACCTGTGCATTGATTTCTTTGCTGCTATGCGCTACAAACAAAGTGTCGTGAATCAATAAAACATCGGCTTCAACGGATCCGAGCTGTAATGCATAAGCATCATCAAATGGCTTATTATGGTCATAATCGTTGTGTGCATGAATATTGGCCGTGGTATAAATAACAGGCTGGGCTTCCAGCTTTGATACCGCCAATAAAAGCAGGAGGTAGAAATATTTCGGCATAGGATGAATTATACTTCAATTTAGCATTAATTCAGTTTGTTAACCCTTTTTGTACAATTTGAGGATAATCGCTTTCTGCCATCTGAGCATATTTCTTTTACTTTGAATAATATGTCTGTTTACATCGCATCACTTAATTCTGGAAGCAATGGCAACTGTTACTACGTGGGCAACCACCAGGAAGCTGTGCTGGTTGATGCAGGCCTTTCCTGCAGGGAAACCGAGAAGAGAATGAAAAAACTTGGTCTCGACATGCAAAGGGTAAAAGCCATTTTTGTTTCGCACGAGCACAGTGATCATATTACCGGCATCCCCGCACTATCAAAAAAATTTCGTCTCCCCGTATATATCACAGAAGCTACGCTGGCCAATAGCCCTTTACCTATTGAACCAGCACTGATTGTGCCTTTCCTTGCACATATACCTGTAAGCATCGGCTCTTTGTTAGTAACAGCTTTCCCAAAATACCACGATGCTGCAGATCCACACAGTTTTATGGTTAGCTCCGGCAATATCAATATTGGCATTTTTACTGATTTGGGGATTGGCTGCGAACAGCTGATTCATTATTTTAAGCAATGCCATGCCGCCTTTTTAGAAGCCAACTATGACGTTAAAATGCTGGAGAACGGCAACTATCCTTACCACTTGAAAAAGAGGATCAGCGGAGGTCTGGGCCATTTGTCAAATGAACAGGCACTTGATTTGTTTCTGAGGCATAGGTCGCCCGACCTTAGCCATCTTTTACTGGCACATCTCTCCAAAAACAATAACCGGCCTGAAATAGTTGAAAACTTATTCAAACAACATGCTCAGCATATTCATATTGCGATAGCTTCAAGATACAGCGAATCTGCCCTCTATTTTATTGATGGGAAAAATGAAGGAAAATCATTTTTTCCAAACAGAAAAAACAATCAGCAACAGCTTTCATTATTCGAATAAAAAATGCCCGCATGATTAGCGGGCATTTTTTATTCGAATGCTATTCCTTCTTTAATTCGTTGGTGCAACAGGCCCTTTTCTTATTGCTTTCACCTGAGCCGGCCAAACACCGGGCTTACCCGTTCTGTCATTGGGCAAAGCCGCTTTATCCCTTGGTAAGGTTTCGGGATCCTCACATGCCATATATACCAGCATCGCAGTAAGAATGGCATTGTTTCTTAAATCATCAAACACTACTTTATCATAGGTATCCCGATTGGTATGCCAGGTATAATTGAAATAAGACCAGTTCAGTGCCCCTAATGAAAACCCGGGAGCTCCTACGGCAACAAATGAAGCAAAATCTGATCCGCCCCCACCCGGTGTTCCGGGGAAATTTGTTTTAATGGAATCGCGCATCTGCTTAGGTACTGCTGCCAGCCATCTTCCTAAAAATTCGCCCGCATGCTGAAATCCCTGACCGGAAAGATTCACAATTCTTCCCGTGCCATTGTCCTGATTAAACAAAGCCTGCAGCTTACTCACCACTTCCGGATGGTCTTCCACGAACGACCTTGATCCGTTCAATCCCTGTTCCTCACTTCCCCAATGGCCTACCAAGATGGTCCTTTTCGGGTTCGGGTATACCGTTTTTAAAATACGGAGTGCTTCCATCATCGTAAGTGTGCCTGTTCCATTATCCGTTGCGCCCGTGCCGCCATCCCATGAATCGAAATGTGCCGAAAGCATTACATATTCATCCGGTTTTTCTGATCCCCTGATCTCTGCAATTGTATTCAATGCAGGCACCATTCCCCGTTCTTTCGAATCGGTCCGGATACCAATGCTTGGATTATCACCCGATTCAACCAGTCGGTAGAGCAAGCCATAATCTTCCAATGCAATATCTACCGTTGGTATCTTGCTGGTGTATGCATTGAAAATCTTATTTACCCCAAATCCCTGCGACCAGTTGCTGCCGATAATACCCGCAGCACCCGCTTTTTCCAGAATTATGGGCAGCATCCGGGTGGAATAGCCGGTTTTTCTGATCCTTTTGGTCCATGCATCTGTTTGCGCAGTCCTGGCAGCTTTCATTTTATCAATAGATTCTTTTGTAGCAAATTCCTGCCAGTTATAATCCGGGCGGCCGGTTGGCTGGTTCATTGAAACCATCACAAATTTGCCTTTTACAGCCGGCAACCAGGCCTGGAAAGCCATTGAGTCGGCCAAATCGGGCAGGATTATCAGTTCTGCCGTTATGGTTTTGCCTTTTGTAGATGGGCTCCAGGCCAGTTGGGTACCCTCGAGTGATTTTACCCTTGGACTAATCATATCGATATGGGTTACCCCTCTTTCCCATCCTTTCCACTCACCCCATTGTTCATTTTTAGCAGGTATTCCCCAGTCGGTATATTTTGCAACAGCCCAGTCATTGGCCTGCTGCATCTGAGGAGTGCCTACCAGCCTTGGGCCAATCCTGTCAAATAATTCATGTGCCAGTTTTTCCAATTGGCTGTTTTCTGCCCCTTCTTTCAAAATATTGGCGATGACCGCTTCTTTATTCTGTGCCATAACTACCTGAAAAGAAAGCATACCGGCTAAAAAAAGCCATCCGGCCATGTACCTGACATAGCGGGACTGAATAGGTTTTTTAAAGGTTTTCATTGAGCTAATGTATAAAATATTGGTTGCTTGGCTAAGATTGTTTGCTAATCGCGTGTAAACTTTGTAGTGCTCTCTTTACAGGCCTGCTTTTATACTTCCTACTTTATTATCACAATTGCTGTGATACCGCAGGCAGAGGGTTATTCGTTAATTTGTTCTATCACATTAAGCATAGAAACCGTGTTTACTAGCGATAATGGGAGTAGCAATCAGGTATCCTTTGTAAAAATTTTGCAGGTAAAGTAAAAATGTTATCCGTTTTATTTTACCCAATCCATGAAAAATCAGTAGCGCAATGCTGCACGAGCTTTGTAGGAAGAATGAATATCCTACAAAGCTTTTTTATTTCCAGCCCGGTAGTACATGCACGGTTTGATTGATGTGCAGTATAAAGTAGTGAACAGATACAGGGTTTCGGCTAAGAGAAATATTCTTTCATTTCCGGAATGGCTTTTAACTCATCCAGGTTTTCAATGCTGAGGGGTTTGCTGATAAACTGAACCACTACAGGAAATTTTTTTGCCAAAGCAAAATCTTCCGGATCGATGGTGGAGGATAAAATAACGATTTTGGTATTGGGTAATTTATCCCTGTATCGGGGATTATATTCTAAAAGAAATTCCCATCCATTCATGATGGGCATATTAATATCCAGCAGAATTAATTCGGGTGCGTTTTTTTCAGGGTCCGGATTATTTTTAAACAAATTTTCAAAATAGTCTAACGCCTCACTTCCATCAATAACAGTATCTACTTCTTTTGCAAATCCTGTTCGCTTTAATAAAAGCTGGGAAATGGTTAAAGAAATGGTATCATCATCAACACAAAGTACTTTTTGAATCATGCCGGGGACAGATTGTTTTCTTTATTACAAATTACAACAGAGAATCGAAATGAAAAACCCTCTGTCATTTTTAAAGACTTTCGAAAATAACACTATATTATCTGAGTGCAATTAAAAATTATTAAAAAAAATGAAGATTTTTTATAAAGATGGCAGTACCGGGTCCAAAATTGTTCTCATTTTTGGATAACGGGAAAGAAAACAATTAAGCGGGTTTCTTTGAATGGTGTCTACCCCCTGGCAACAAGTTGCACACTTCAAAAAACAGAATATCATTGATTCATTGTACATTCATCCGAAGGTAAAAACTTACCAATGAAAGCAGTCGTATGTAAACAGTATGGATTACCCCACCAGCTTTCCGTGGAAGATATTCCGGCACCTGCTATCAGTGATAGACAGGTACTTATTGAGGTGAAAGCCTGTGGTGTAAATTTTCCCGACACCCTAATTATACAAAACAAATACCAGTTCAAACCACCACTGCCATTTGCTCCCGGCGGAGAAGTTGCAGGCATTGTTATTGAAGCAGGCAAGGAGGTAAAAAATGTACAGAAGGGAGACAGGGTATTGGCTTTATGCGGCTGGGGTGGCTTTGCCGAGCAGGTAGCAGTAGAATACAATCGCGTATTTCCGATTCCTGCGAAACTTGATTTTATTGCTGCTGCTGCCACTTTATATAATTACGGCACTGCTTACCATGCGCTCAAAAACAGGGCTCAATTAAAACCCGGCGAAACATTACTGGTACTTGGAGCCGCAGGCGGTGTTGGTCTTGCCGCCGTTGAACTGGG
>JBDKLG010000256.1:0-6795 GCA_039795695.1 Bacteroidota bacterium | reverse complement strand
TGGACGTGGAAATTTCTGTTGGATAATTGGGGGTAAATGACCTGTCCTCAAAATTTTTCCAGCTAACGGGGTCTGCGAGGTTTTCTACCGGCCTTCTGTTCTGGTATTGAAATGCCGCACTGATGTTCACGCCATTTCCCAGTCCTGCATTGTAGCTTAGCCTAAAAAAATCGGCTTCATACATTTTGAGGTAATTGGTTTCCGATAACAAAGTAGCAATGGTATTGATTCTGGGAGAAATGGGATTGGCATTGTTAAACTGGTAAACATTGGTACCGCCGGAGATGCCGATGTTCTGAAAATATTTTTTTCCAAAGCTATATCCGCCCGAAAGGGATGCATTTACATGCTGGTTGGCAAAACCATAGCGTATATCTGGGCTGATGAAATAAGTATTTCTTCCTTCCAGGCGTTTGCGAAAAACGGGTGAGAAATTCAGTACGCCTCCCTCAACCGTATTGTAATTAAGTGTACTTAACAGCGAAGAAAAACTGATCGATTCCTTCCTTTTACGCACGGTGAATGTTTGACCTGTTAGCAGGAGCCCCGCAAGGCTGAATTTATTTCTTTTTGCATCCAGTGAATCCAGGTAATGCGGGTTCTTTCGTACCTGTTCCAGGCTATCTTTCTTTTGGTAGTCGCGAATTTCTTCTTTTAACAATGGCAGTGGCCTGATACTATCCCAGTAAGCCATCGGCTTTTTATTAGAGCTGTCCATGAATTTCAGTACCGTATGGTTGAAAAATTTAGACGTGAAAGCCGGCTCCATATTGAATTTATCATAGACCTGAACAAAACTTCCAAAAAAATCAAAGCCTATAAATTTTCCGGAGGGATAGATTACCTGGTTTTTAATTACCCACACATTTCCGGAAGGCACATATAATTGCTGGATACGCAGGGTATCCAAAAACTGTAACTGCTGGTCGCGTACCAGTAATAAGTCCAGGCTCTGTATCCTCCATTCATTTTCGATGATATTGATATAACCACTGAACAGGGGCTCATATTTCCTGCGCGGAATTACTTTAATACGACTGACTTCCTGACCGTTTTCATAAAAAGTTCCTTCAAATTTGTATTTATAGAAATTAAGTGCCCCATTGGCAATAGGCGATACAAAGCCACGCGGATTAAGGTTTTCACCGGCAGTAATATTGTTTTCATAAAATGAGATAATCTGTGGATCACTTAACCCGAAAGCGCCGCTTCTTCCGCTCACTTTGGTAGAAATCACTTCCACTTTATGTTTATTAGGCTCTTCCACTGCATATTTCGCAATGGTTTCAGACAACAAAATCATTTTCCTTTTACTGGTATCCCCATCCTCAAAGTCTACTTTCTGCCCAAAAAATTTATTGGGGTAATTGCGTAGCTGCAACTGCCCCTTGATGTATACTTCGCACTGAAACTTCCTGATTTCCTTTAAATGCTCCTCTCTTTTTTCGATAACTTTCCGGATAATAGCATAGGCAGGATCTTCAGCACCACTGGTTACCACCACATCGTTTAAGCTGTATTGTTGTATTTCCAGTTCAAAATCAATAACCTGGTCGGACTTTTCTATTTTGACTTTTTTTTCCACTGATTTGTGACCGATACTTTGACAGATCAAGGTATAATTTCCGGGTTCGAGATTAATACTGTACTGTCCCTTGCTATTGGCTGAAACACCCATGGTGCTTGACTTTACAAGGATGGAACTAAAGGGAAGCACCGAACCGTTTTTTTCAGAAATGGTACCGGAAACAGTACCTGCAAAGGCAGATGCCTGTAAAAACACCAAAAAAAGAATGGGTAACTTTTTCAGCATGTGATTCTGTTAAAACGAATTTAGATGCAAAAAGCTGGGATTTGGAAAGGTTTTGTTTTAAAGAAGAGAGTTTAACGTATTATTAGTGTTTTATATAGCTGCTGGGCAATAAGGCAGCAATGGTATGCTAACCATAAATCTGTGCATCTCCCTGCTCAGTGATTAATTGGTTTTTCGGAGATAACTGCCTGTTAAGGAAGCAAGGCCGCTTACCAATCCACCAAGAAGGCCGGTAACTAATACCAATGCAACTGATGACCCCCCCAAAGGCAGGATAGTAGCCACTTTAGCAGATAAAATATGGTCATTGGCACTGTCTTTCAAAAGAGCGAGAACAGTCCACAATAAAAACAATCCCAGGAATCCGCTCCAGAAAGCTTTGGCAGGTTTCTGGTGAATGGCCATTGAAACGATCAATGAAGTTATGGCAAAACTCCACCAGGGTATACTGCTGTATACACCGCAAACAAAAGCAAGGAATCCGGTTAAAGCGAGCGTAATAATAAATTTCATATAATTCAGTTAGCTGTTGGTAAAAGTGATGTGCCATTTAATGCGTTCGTGTTTGGCTGCTGCTTCTTTTTGTAAAAAAAGGAGTCGGTAATATTTTCCTGTTGCCCAGCTGTCAACAAACATATCATAATATTTGCTTCCAGGATTACCGCTCTGCCCGCCCGGATAAACCCCATAAGCTTCAATTTCGTCGGTCATATGAACAATAATTCTCCAGCTGGGTCCATGCATTTCTTTGGTGGCATTAATCATATGTTCCCCTCCCCCAATGGGTAAATGCAGCCTGCTAAGCCCTGGAATTTTCAATAAATGGTTCACCCTGGTATCCTTGTACAGTGCCCATTCCAGCTTATTGGCGCTATCAGCGGACTGGAGCCTGATCACTGCTTTTCTACATGCTGTTAATACTATATCATTGATGTTTTCTTTTTTATCGGGCGTATTCACATTATCTACAAAAGAAAAATTCGGGTCCCTGATCAATGCTTCTAATAAAGTGGATGCATCGGGTTTTGGAAAAGGTAATTTGCTCCTGTTGAATTCATCTCCCCAGATACTCGTTTCCAAACTATCCCAGATACATTTGAAAACGGTTGCCCCTTTTTCTTTCTCATCGCCATTCAGGTTCCAGTATTTCATCAGGTTCACATACTTTTTTTCGGTAGCCGTTAAAGCGTCCTGGTCCAGGTATTTTAAAATCAAGGGGCGGGCCATTTCTGCAAATACATTGTAATTATTCATCTGCATGTGCTGCATGTCTTCGGGTGTTACATTTTCCATCTCATACAGTTTTCTGTTGATACAGATTCCTCTGTATAAAGGAAAACTGCCGGCCGCACCTATATAATATGGATAGCTGCTGTCTACTGATTTCTGGTTGGCACTGCTTACAAATCCGCGGGGAGGGTTATACATCATGGGATTTTCCTGCACAGGAATCATTCCCTGCCAGCGGTAACTGCTGTCTGTTCCCGGCATAATAAAATCGCCCTGCCTGTTCCACCTTGCTACAAATGCACCCTGTTGCTTGATGGCTATATCACCAGTTTTGGATGCAAAGGCAAAATTTTGGCCGGGGCATGACCAGTTGGCAATGGCAGAAAGATAATTATCATAGTTTTTTGCGCGATTCAACTGGTAAAAAGTTTGTAAGCCATTGCCTGCCTGGTGAGCTGTCCATTTTAGTGCAAGGTATTTGCCTTCGGTACTTATGTTTTTGTAGGAGCGGTCATACATTACGGGCCCAAATACAGTGATGGCAATATTTTCAACCAAATCGGGTTTGCCTTTTATTTTGATCACTTCTTCTCTTTGTCCCGCTTTTGTCCAAACCCCATTGTACATGTATTCCTGTAAGCTGGAGTCTTTGAATTGCATATCATAATAATCAATCACGTCTCTGCCGGCATTGGTTACACCCCAGGCAATGCTGTCATTAAACCCAATAATAACAGCCGGAGATCCGGGAAAGCTTGCACCATAAGTGTTATGTGTGGGTGTCTGTATCTGCACTTCATACCATAAAGAAGGGAGGTTCAATCCAAGGTGCGGGTCATTGCAAAGAATGGGTCTGCCGCTTTTTGTTCTTGTTCCGCCAACAACCCAGTTATTGCTGCCATTATCCCTGTCGGGTACCATGGGAGCCATGGCCGTGCTATTGTTTTTGGTTGCATGAAGGAATGCAGAATCAATATTGGCGGGTGCTACAGGCTTTATTGCCGGTTGCTGAAATATTGTTCCGACAGGAACAATGGGGTCCAGAGAATCCTGTACATTGGAATAAAGCTTGTTGAAATCTTCCATCCCAAAATAATTTTTGGCATTGGTCATCGTCAAATCTGTAACTGCCCCTCTTGCTGTAAGGTCATAACTCATAAACATCAGGAAGAGATAGGTTTTCATGGGTGTCCATGCTTCGGGCTGATAATCGAGCAATTTGTACTCAAAAGGAATTTGCTCCGGTTTCAATGAAGAGATATAGGCATTTACCCCATCCGCATAAGCTTCTACCGTAGCTTTCATTTCGGGGTTTTTCTCCATATTGGTCATGGTCTGTTCTGCACCATATACCATTCCGAGCCTTCTGAAAAACCGATCTGTGGGCAGCCGCTCTTCTCCTACAATTTCACTCAACCGGCCGGAAGCTACATAAGTCTGAAATTCCATCTGCCACAAACGGAATTTTGCATGCAGGTAACCCTGTGTATAATATGCGTCCAGATCGTTTTCGGCATAAATATGCGGAACAAGCCTGTCGTCCATATATACATCCACTTTGGCTTTCAATCCTTTCAGTTCAATATTTGCATTAAAATCAGTATTCACAGGTTCTGCGTTCTGCCAGAACCCCAGTTGCGGTGAAAGAAAATAACCCAATCTTGGGGTTTTACCCGCTCCCGCAGGTAGCTGGGTATTCAAGAGAATAACCAGTGCCGCTGTTCCTAATCCTGAAATAATCGTGGGAAGAATACGCATAACTATCGTTTAGATAAATGAAATTAGGAATTAGTCGGTAATAATCAGGAATTGAAGATCGGGTAATTGGCAATTAGTGCCTGGGAACGGAGATTTGTACCTTTAAATCCTACTGCACAAATAATTCCTCCCTATTACCGTTGATCCAAATACCCGATTTCCCCAATAACTAATTAATTTCGCCCTATGAAGCAATTCAATGTGCCGAATATTTACCGGAGTCCGCTGATCAGTGCTATCAAGAGCAAAAGAAAAGAGGCCGATAAACTAAAAAAAGATTTTAGCCCCAGTTTACTGGATCTGGGGCCACTCCATATTTACCTGGCCCGTCATTTTGGTTTTTGTTATGGAGTGGAAAATGCCATAGAAATAGCTTTCAATACCATTGATGCCCATCCCGGTAAAAAAATTTTTCTGCTTAGTGAAATGATTCATAATCCACAGGTAAATGCCGATTTGATGGCAAGAGGGGTGCAGTTTTTACAGGACACTTATGGCAGGCAATTGATTCCTTTTGACGAAATCAACTCCAATGATGTGGTCATCATACCCGCTTTTGGCACCACACTGGAAATTGAACAGTTATTAAAAGAGAAAGGCATCCCTACTGAAAAATACAATACTACCTGCCCCTTTGTAGAAAAAGTATGGAACCGTAGTGAGCAGATTGCTGAAAAGGGTTATAGTATTGTAGTACATGGAAAGCCCAAACATGAAGAAACACGTGCAACTTTTTCTCATGCTTCCCATCATACCGCTACCGTTATTGTTAACGATTTCGCAGAAGCAATACATCTGGCCAAATATATTACCGGTGAAAAAAACGCCCATGATTTTTATACCGAATTCAAAGGCAGGTACTCTTCCGGCTTTGATATTGACAGGGATTTGCAGCGGATTGGTGTAGTAAATCAAACAACACAACTGGCAAGCGATACACAGGAAATTGCCGATTACCTGAAAGCTGTTATGATCCGGCATTATCAGCTGGATGCTTCCAATACCGGCGAAAGGTTTGCCGATACCCGGGATACACTCTGCTATGCAACCAACGACAACCAGACAGCTGTAACAGGTATGCTGGAAACCAATGCAGACCTGGCTTTGGTGATTGGTGGCTATAACAGCAGCAACAGCTCTCACCTGGTTGAATTATGCGAAAACAAGCTCACTACTTATTTTATTGATGCCGCAGAAAGACTGCTGGATGCCTCCACCATTGAAACACGCAACTGGAAAACAAAAGAACTTACAACCCTGAAAGATTATTTGCCCAGGCTGGAACCCCTAACCATCCTTATAACCAGCGGTGCCAGCTGCCCGGATGCAGTAGTGGAAAAAGTAATTCGCAAACTGGCAGGTTTTTATGGTGTGGAAGAAAAAGTGGATGAGCTTATAGAAGGGTTTCTTTAGTACGGATAAAGGTCAAAACTACCAGGTGCCGGGTTTTCTTTATATGATCATCCTTAATCGTTTTACCCTGTCTTTCTCAATATCTCCCTGTTGTCTGCGCGGTTTTAATAAAATAAATACCCCCAATGCCGGGCTTTCTTGGTTTAATAGAGTATTTTAATGCTTATTCAATAGCATGCCTGCAAATAAAAAATTACTGCTTCCCTTTTCAATCTGCATACTATTCTGTTGCAAAAATATATCTGCCGTTTTTGCTCAGGATCTTGTATTAAAAGACAGTTCGGTAATCATGCCTGCAGGAAACCAATTTAAAGCAAGCAAGTGGAAACAATTGTGGTGGGGCAAGCATTACCGGGATGACTGGATTGCCCCTGTGAGATTTCCTGTGATTGACCTGGATAAAACAGCCGGCGGATTGGTACCTGTTAAAGTTGGAGGCGGGCGTCAAACAAAATCGCTTCGTTTACTGGGAGGCAATGGCAAAGAATACCTCCTGCGTACCATGGATAAAAGCCTGGACCAGCTGGTACCAGAGAATTTCAGGGGCAGTTTTGTGAATGACCTCGTGAACGACCAGCTCT
>JBDKLG010000255.1:0-6365 GCA_039795695.1 Bacteroidota bacterium | reverse complement strand
GGGTAATGAAAAACAAACACCCTTTATTACCAAGCTGGACATGGAACTAGCGGCCATTGAAAAAGGCGGCTATGATCATTTCATGCTGAAGGAAATTCATGAGCAACCCGAAACCATTTTTGATTGCTTAAGAGGGCGGCTATTGGCCGCTGAGGGAAAAATCATGATGGCTGGCATCGAAAACAACCTGGAAGCTTTTATCCATGCGCCCCGCATCATTATTGTTGCCTGTGGAACCAGCTGGCATGCGGGCCTGATTGCAGAATACCTGATTGAAGAACTTTGCCGCATTCCCGTGGAAGTAGAATACGCATCAGAATTTCGCTATAGAAATCCGGTGGTACATAAGGGAGATGTGATTATTGCGATTTCACAAAGTGGCGAAACCGCAGATACCCTGGTGGCATTGGAAAGTGCAAAAGAAAAAGGTGCTTTTATTTTTGGGGTGGTTAATGCCGTTGGCAGCAGTATCGCCAGATTGAGCCATGCCGGCGCCTATACACATTCAGGGCCTGAAATTGGTGTGGCCAGTA
Organism: Bacteroidota bacterium; assembly: GCA_039795695.1. Lineage (GTDB taxonomy): Bacteria > Bacteroidota > Bacteroidia > Chitinophagales > Chitinophagaceae > Sediminibacterium. The sequence continues at coordinate 5,832 of JBDKLG010000255.1, read as the reverse complement.
CCAAAGCATTTACAGGCCAGTTGGCTGTTCTGTTAATGATGGCACTTAAAATCGGTTATGCAAAAGGGACCATTGATGAAAACAGGTACCTGCAACTGATACATGACCTCGAAGCCGTACCTGAAAAAGTGAAAGAAATTTTACAGGATACCGGTAATATCCAGCGCATTGCAGAGAAATACAAGGATGCATCAGATTTCCTCTTCCTGGGCAGGGGTTATAATTTCCCGGTTGCGCTGGAAGGTGCTTTAAAACTGAAAGAAATCTCCTATATACATGCAGAAGGCTATCCGGCAGCAGAAATGAAACATGGCCCCATTGCATTGGTAGATGAGAAACTACCGGTCGTATTTGTGGCTACCAGAGATTCTTATTACCAAAAAATTGTTTCCAACGTACAGGAAATCAAGGCAAGAAAAGGCATGGTGATATGTGTTGCCACTGCAGGCGATGAAATCATTCCCGGTATGGCCGATGATGTAATGCTGGTGCCGGATGCTGATGAAGCCATCGCTCCCTTGCTAAGCGTGATTCCTTTGCAATTACTAAGTTATTATGTGGGCCTGGCCAAAGGCCTGGATGTTGATAAACCACGCAATCTGGCCAAAAGTGTAACCGTTGAATAAACGGTTCTCTTAGCCCTTCTATTCTCGTTAAAAATTATGCCAATGCCACAAAATATAATTTTTAAAACCCCTTTGGATGCGCTCGGCTACGATTTTATCAAAGCCCCCTTTCTTCCAAAAGGTAAAAATGAATTTTACCTGCGCAATATGCAGATCAAAAACGGCATCGATTACCGGCAACTGAGCGCTTTCGAAATTGAAATGCTGGTAAGAAACGGCAATACCAGCGACAACTGGAACAATATCCTCGTATCCAATGCATTCAATCCTGAGCTGGTAAAGAACTGCAAGTTTTATGGCCTGGTAAGAATTGGCAAACTGGAGCCTTTTTGCCTGGGTTTCAGCGACCTGAAAACAGCTGTGGGACTATACAATTCCACCATCATCAGCTGTGATTTTGGCGATAATGTGGTAATCAACAATGTTAGTTATTTATCACATTATATTATAGGATCAGAAGTTATTATAACCAATGTGAATGAGTTGGTAACTACCAACCACGCCAAATTCGGTAATGGCATCATCAAGGAAGGTGAAGAGGAAGACGTACGGATCTGGATGGAACTCTGCAATGAAAATACCGGACGCAAAGTAATGCCCTTCAATGGCATGCTTCCGGGAGATGCTTTTCTGTGGAGCAAGTACAGAAACGACAAAGCTTTGCTCGATAAGTTCCAGCTGTTTACCGAGCAAAAATTTGATAACAAAAGAGGTTATTACGGAAAAATAGGCGACAGAACCGTTATCAAAAACTGTAACATCATCAAAGATGTATGGGTGGGCTCCGATGCTTATTTGAAAGGGGCAACCAAATTGAAAAACCTCACGGTCAACTCGGGTCCGGAAGGCCGAACACAAATCGGGGAAGGTTGTGATATTGTCAATGGGATCATTGGCTATGGATGCCGCTTGTTTTATGGCGTAAAAGCTGTGCGCTTTATCATGGCTTCGCATTCACAACTCAAATATGGTGCGAGGCTCATCAACTCTTACCTGGGAAACAATGCAACCATTTCCTGCTGCGAGGTATTGAATTCACTGATATTCCCCGCACACGAACAACACCACAACAACTCATTCTTATGCGCTGCATTGTTAATGGGGCAAAGCAATATTGCCGCAGGTGCCACTATTGGTTCTAACCACAACAGCCGCGGCGCCGATGGCGAAATCATTATGGGGCGTGGGTTCTGGCCCGGGCTATGTGTAAGCCTGAAGCACAATTCCCGCTTCGCCAGTTTTACCATCCTGGCAAAAGGAAATTATCCTGCCGAATTGGATATCCCCATCCCCTTCTCGCTGGTAAGCAACAATGAATCCGGCAACCAACTGGTCATCATGCCCGGATACTGGTTCCTGTACAACCTGTATGCACTGGCCCGTAATTCCTGGAAATACATCGACAGAGACAAAAGAACCGAAAGGATCCAGCATTTGGAATATGGCTTTTTAGCACCCGATACCATTAACGAAATGTTTACCGCAATGGAATTGCTGGAAGAATATACCGGAAAAGCCTACCTCAAATCGACCAAAAAATCATTCAGCCCCGAAGATGCCAGAATAGCCGGAAAACAATTGTTAAACAGCAACAATAAAATAGTGAATGAACTGGAAATTGTTGCCGACAAGCTGGAAAATTCCAAAAGAAAAACCATCCTGATCAAAGTTCTGCCGGCTTACAAAATCTACGAAGACCTGGTCACTTATTACGGTACCACCCAACTGCTGGCATTCATCAAAGAAAACCCCATCCAGTCGCTCGATGAACTGAACAAAAAAATACCTGCCAAACTGAACAGGGAAAAATGGATCAATATTGGCGGACAGCTTATTCCGGAAGCAGAAGTAGCTAATTTGAAAAGCAGTATCAAATCAGGGAAAATCAAATCCTGGGACCAGGTTCACGAACAATACAAATACCTGGGAAGCCGCTACAGCAAACAAAAGAGCCAGCACGCTTTGGCCTCCCTTCTTGAAATTTCAGGCAATTCACTCAGAAAAATGAATGCGCAACAATTCAATAGTTTGCTCACCAAAGCAGTAGCAACCAAGGAATGGTTAACCAAAGGCATTCACGATTCAAGGGCCAAAGATTATTCAAATCCCTACCGTAAAATGGTTTATGAAAGCGTTGGTGAAATGAACCAGGTAATAGGCAAACTGGAAGACAATAGTTTTATTAAAGACCAGATTGCAGAACTCAATTCATTCAAGGTTGAAATTGCCTTACTGAAGAAAAAATTTAAGCTTAAACCATAACAGCTAAAAAAAACTGCTCCATCATACCTTTCTGTATTTGACGGAGCAGTTTTTATGCAGCTTTAAAAACGAAAACCAAGCCCAAATTGTATTTGCTGACTTGTCCAGCTGTCCTTGTTATCAATATCATTGATATTGGAAAGTCCGATATTATATCTTCCATACACACGCAGGTATTTGAAGTTAAGCTGTGCCCCCGCAACCATTGCAAAGTCGCCCGTTTTGAAAGCTGATTCGCCGTTTTGTAAAAGATTTTTTTCCTTGTTGATCAGGATACTGTACTGGGGTCCGGCATTCAGCGTAAGCATACTACCGATATTGTATCGCAACAACAAAGGAATACTCAGGTAATCCAATTTGATCACTGTTTCAGGATTATAAGCACCACTCAAAGGCACTCCCGTATAGATTGCCTGAAAGCTGGAAGGCTTTCCGGAAGACTGGTTCCAAAGTAATTCGGGCTGAACACCCCATTTTTTATTGAAATCAATTTCCATAAAAGCACCAAAATGATAAGCGAGGTTAAAACCATTGTCAAAACTCACTCCCGATAGCTGATTGAGGTTGGCTCCGGCTTTGGCACCCAGGCGAAAACCCTGTGCATTGCTTAGTGTAGCCCCACTTATAAAAAAGAATAAAATTAAAATCGATTTTTTCATAGCATTTTTTATAGATATACTTTCAATGACCGTGCCAAAAAAAGCATGGTAATGTTAATAGTACTAAACAAGCTCTAAAACTGTTATTTCCGGCAATATACCTACCCTGCCGGGATAACCGATAAAGCCATATCCTCTGTTTACATATAGTTTCTGTTGCCCGTTCTCATACAAGCCTGCCCATTGCTTGTACATCCATTGAACGGGGCTCCATTTAAAATAAGGATTTTCCAACCCAAACTGCATGCCATGTGTATGCCCTGCCAGCATCAGGTCAATATCAGGGTAAGTAGTTTTCACTTCAGCATCCCAATGGCTGGGGTCGTGGCTCAATAAAATTTTGAATGGGATTTTTTCCGTTCCGGGATAAGCTTCTTTCATTTTACCATATTTGGGAAACCTGCCCTTTGCGCCCCAGTTTTCAATACCCAAAACAGCAATCTGTTCCTGGTTTCTTTCCAGCAATACATGCTCATTCATCAATAAACGCCATCCCAGGCCGGCATGAACCTGTTTCAGTTTTTCCAGGTTTTCTTTTTTGGCTTCAGCACTTGGCCACTGTACATAATCGCCATAATCGTGGTTGCCCAGCGAGCTGAAAACACCCATCGGGGCTTTTACCTGATTAAATACATCCATGTATTCAGTCATTTCATCGGCCCGGTCGTTAACCAGGTCTCCCGTAAACAGGATCAGGTCTGCTTTTTGTGCAAGAATCATTTCCACCCCATGTTGTACGGCTTTTTTATCCTGGAAACTTCCACTGTGAATATCAGATATGTGCACAATTTTCAATCCTTTAAAAGACGCGGGAAGATTGGCAAAAGCCAGTTTTATTTTTTTTACCTGGTAATTGTATTTGTTGCTGAACCCGAATAAAAGCGTACCAAATAAGCCGCCCCCCAATCCCAATCCCAGCCAGCTTAAAAAAGAAGAACGGGGAATGGCATGCTCATCTCCCATAAAGCGGGCACCGGTATCGGGCATCACGGTTTTCAATAAAAAAAGCGATCCTCTTCGAAGATCATCTGTAAGAAAAAAGACAGCGCCAATCAGCTTGGAAAAAAACAGGCCTACCAAAATGGCGAATACATAGTTTCTGAAAAGTTTGGATGTTTGCAATGCCTGTATATAGGGAAAAGACAAAACTGCTACAAGGGTAAGGGCTGATAATATCCAGTAAGCCGTATGAATGATGATTCTTGATCGCTCACTGGAATTTTGGGTAACTGTTTTCAATGCCTGGAAAACATATAAATCCAGTACCACCATTATTAAAGCGATGATCCACCAGGTACTTGCATTTCTCATATTGGTTCTTTCTTTTTTTTAATGACGATTCAATGCGCATAATATTGTAAAACCCTATCATGAACCATTGTGCAAAGATACCCGCTGGATTTTGCCGGCACATAGTTATGTTATTATAACAGCTATTTAACCTTTGATTTGTTTATATATAATAAATAATTTATTTATATATAAGTATTTTACTATCTGATAATTACTCATAATTTTTGGCTTTCACGTTGAAGGGTAAAGCTTACCCACCGCATAAGGATAAGAATCTTTCGGAAGATGTTTCCTAAAGTGTATTTTTGACAACTTTCAAGGCGGACTTATGCAATTAACTTATTACGGTCATTCCTGTTTTCAGGTGGTTATCAAGGGCAAAAAGATTCTTTTTGATCCCTTTATTACCTATAATGAGCTGGCTAAGTCAATCAACATCGATACCATTGAGGCTGATTACCTCTTCGTTTCACATGGCCATGCCGATCATATTGCCGATTGTGTGGCCATTGCCAAAAGAACCGGTGCCAAAGTAGTGGCCAATTATGAAATTCATGAATGGCTGAATAAGCAGGGCATTGCCAATACCCATCCCATGAACACGGGCGGCAAATGGCAGTTTGATTTTGGCACGGTAAAATCTGTGGTGGCGCAGCACAGCAGCAGCCTTCCGGATGGCAGTTATGGCGGCAACCCATTAGGGTTTTTGTTTATGACAACAGCAGCTAATTTTTATTATAGTGGCGATACGGCACTTACGCTTGACATGCAACTGATTCCCCGCTGGGCAAAACCCGATTTTTGTGTATTGCCCATTGGCGATAATTTTACGATGGACGCAGCAGATGCTGTTGCCTGTGCCGATTTTGTTCAGTGTAAAAAGGTTGTGGGAGTACACTACAATACATTTGGCTACATTAAAATTGAGGAAACAGCAACAAGAACATTATTTTCCCAGGCAGGCTGTCATTTGTACTTGCCCGGCATCGGAG
>JBDKLG010000254.1:0-3380 GCA_039795695.1 Bacteroidota bacterium | reverse complement strand
ATCGATTAAATAAAAATACTTAAGCACCAGCCATTCCCCTGATTTGTTAAAATGGGGAATGGCTGGTGCTTTTATCTCGAATTAGTATTTCATAGAAACCTGTTTTATGAAAGTTGTCAATTTTTTTTTGTTTGCTTTTGTGATACTCATATCAAATGAGGTAATTTCACAAAATGCGATTCCTAAATCGAGTAAAGAACCCCCTTCAGGTAATAGGCTTAAAACAGGAACAGACTCCGCTCAATATGCTTTGGGTTCATTCATCGCACAATGGGTAAATTCCAACGGGTTTAAAATAGCTGATCCAAATTTGTTCATAAAAGGGATGGATGATGTATTCCAGGGCAAAACGCCAATGATTTCAGATTCGGTAGTTTCGGCTATCGTAGAGTCTTATCGTAAATCCAGTCAAAAAGAAAAAACCATTAAACAGGAACAAACCCTGTTTGCTTCTCTAAAAGACAAAGCAGGTATCGGGATGTTTCCAAATGGGGTAAGGTACAGCATTATACAAGCCGGAAAAGGACGTCGTCCATTGGAAACAGACTCAATTCTGGTGCATCTGATTGCAAAACTGCCAGATGGAACAGTTGTAGAAAATACTTATCAATCCAACAAGCCATTCTTGGTTACCCCGGCAAATTTTTTTCTTGGGTTAAAGGAATCGCTTCAGGAAATGCCTCTGGGTTCAAAGTGGACTTTGTATGTTCCTAACATTCTCGCTTATGGAGAAAAGGGGACCACCTTGATTCCTCCATACTCTGCATTAATTGTTGAAATAGAATTACTTGAAATCAGAACTAATAAGGAGTAACGCCTTTTTTGCAGCAAAAATTTAGTAATCCGGGGTAATAATGCAGTTTCGATAGGACGCCATAATAGCGATAATCTGTAAAATAATCTTTCGTACAAGCAGGAATATTTATTAACTTGTTATTAAATTCGTTCATAATGAAAACTTTATTTTTAGTAACCTCATTGATGTTGCTCACAAGTTTCACAGTAACTGCGCAAACTAAAACCAGGTCTGCTGCTGAAATCTCTGCTGCAAAAAATAAAGCAGCGCTTGATACTGTACAATATATTCTTGGAACTCAGCTAATACAACAAGCAATTTCTTCAGGCTATCCTGTCAACAATCCGGCAATGATAAAAAGAGGAATAGATGATGTGCTTCAAGGGAAAAAATTAATGGTAAGTGCAAATGATGCACAATTGTGGCTGACAAAATACCAGCAATTATATGCGATGGAAAAAGGCAAAGAACTCGAAAGCCTGATGTTTTCCCAGGCTAAAACAGTACCCGGGATGATTGAACTGCCAAGTGGGATATCCTATAAAATACTGACTCAGGCAAGTGGAACGATTGCCCAATTAAACGATACTGTTGTAGTTAATATTATTGGTAAAATACCTGATGGCACTGTGTTTCAGGATTCATACAAGGAAAATGCCTCTCTCATAGGTGTCACCAAAAATTTTATACCAGGGTTAAGAGAAATATTGCAAAAAATGCCCCAGGGTTCTGTTTGGAGGGTATTGGTGCCTGCATCCCTGGCTTATGGCGCTACAGGTAATGGTATTAATATACCTCCTTATTCCCCCCTTGTTTTTGACATTGCCTTAGCAGAAGTACGCAAGAGTAAATAAAGGAGAATTAGGAAGGTTGCTGATTCTGCAGGAACTTTTGTTTACTTGCAATATTGAAGAATAAACGCTTCAGATTCAGTGTATTGCTTTAACCTGGCTAATTGTAATAGACGACAGCCCTCTTCTTTTTTCCCAAGTATCAGCATGCATTTGGCTTTAAAAAATTCAGTCTTCCCGTCGGATGCCTTTCCAAGGCGCAGCACTTTGTCAAACCAAGTAATTGCCTCTGGGTAGTTTTTCAGGTTAAAATAGCAGATTCCTGTATTTTCCAAGAGAATATATTCTGAAGGACTTTTTCTGGATAATTCAGTAAAGAGTATTGCGGCCGAATTGTATTCACCTTTATTAAATGCAGTAATTGCAGAACTAAGTAATTCTGCAGTAGAAGCAGTACCAGTAATGACGGGATTATTTGCATTGTTGACAGTATTAAACTGCTGTAAACTTCGTTGTATCTCAGCCCTGTTTTGTAAAAGAACGGTGTCATGTGGAAATAATTTTACAGCGCTGTCGGCTATTGAAAGTATGCTGGGCTTATCTGCATTTTTTGAACTGAACAAGGCCGCTAAATAAAGATGCCAGGCATCGGGTTCGTTACGATGGCGGGTGAATTCTTCAAATGCCTTTCGGATAGCGCTGCTGTCGTTATGACTACTGCAAAAATTAAGATAGTTTTGGTAATAAGCTTTTGTTCTTGGGCGGGCATAAAAAGCTTTTCCGGCATAGTAGCATGCGCTATCAGGTTTGTTTAAATCAAAAAAGACATTTGCTTTCATAAACTCAGGATACATGGAATAAGGATTGGCAGTTATTCCTTTATCCAGTAAAATAAAAGCTGAATCATATTTTTTTTCATAATAATAATAACTTCCTTTAATAGCATCGATTGGTTGCCCCTTGGTGGTAAGATTGGGAAAAGTAGGGAATAAATCATTTACCTCTCTAAAGGATAAAGTATGTGTCTGGCTTTTTAGGTCGGGCAGGATGATCATTTGTGCGACCATTGAACGATAACCGGAAAAAGTAAAATATACGGTAGGGATTAATAAGCATCCAACTACAGGCAGGTAAATTTTTGGCGGAATGATTAGTGAACGAAATTTATTTGATTTGCCTGCACCCGCGCCAATAAAGGCATTGGTAACTATTGCCGCAAATAAGGCAAAAAAGATTTGCATGATAGGCCTTTCCAGCGGAAAGTTTAAACAGGCATCCACGAAGTAACCACCAATGGCCATTAAAGAAAATGCAGCTACTAATTTATTCTCAGGCTCACAGTTTGAGAACCAAACCTTACTTGTATATAGAAGCAGGCAGACAAATAAGGCAAGATATGCAATACCACCCTGTATGCCTATTTCAGCAGAGAGTTCGAGGAAATCATTGTGGGAATGGATGGGTACAGTAAAATCATTGACCCAGGTTTTCGAATAAGGAATCGAAGCAATTTTCCAGTTTCCATAGCCACAGCCTTTGAAAGGATTGGCTTTAATATAGTCTATAGAATTTACCCAAATTGGCCACCTCCCATCTCCAGCATAACTTATTGACCCCAGCCTCTCCGTTACAGTTCCATATGTTCCAATGCTATCCTGTTTGCTTTTTGCTGTAGTTAAAACCACCTGAGAGGTAAGCAATGCGGCAAATAGGGGTATGGCAAAAAAACCAATATTTATGAAGAGTGTATCAATCCTTTTTTCCCTTTTGTATTGAAGTACGCAAAACAGCAG
>JBDKLG010000253.1:0-7049 GCA_039795695.1 Bacteroidota bacterium | reverse complement strand
TATGTGCCGTAAGCCTTGTGGTAGTTGTTTTTCCATTGGTACCGGTAATGGCAATAATCGGAATCCTGCCATCAGAGCCCTTCGGGAAAAGCATGTTGATTACCGGCTCTGCCACATTTCTCGGCAATCCTTCTGCCGGTTCTATGTGCATCCTGAAACCCGGTGCTGCATTCACTTCCAGCACTGCACCGCCATTTTCATAAATCGGAGTTCTTAAATCAGGTGCCATAATATCGATACCGCAGATATCCAGCCCGATAATTTTGGCAATTCTTTCTGCAAGAAAAATATTTACCGGATGCACTTCATCCGTCACATCAGTAGAAGTGCCTCCTGTGCTCAGGTTGGCAGTTGTTTTTAACAACACCAGTTCACCCTTTGGGGGAATGGTTTCCAGCGTATAACCCTTTTCTTCAAGCATTTTATGGCTCGACTGGTCGATGGTAATTTGTGTAAGCACTTTCTCGTGGCCATATCCTCTTCTCGGGTCCTGGTTGGTTTCATCCACCAAAAACTGAATATTGTGTATGCCATCACCAATCACTGAAGCAGGCGTTCTCAATGCCGCACAGATAAATTTATCGTTGATTACCAAAACCCTGAAATCTACCCCTACAATAAATTTCTCTACAATTACCGAACGACTAAATTGCCTGGCCGATTCAAATGCTTTGATGGCCTGTTCCCAGTTGCAGATATTGGTGGTATTTCCTTTGCCATGATTGCCGTCGATAGGCTTGATCACCAAAGGGTAGCCATATTTATCCACTGCATCTTTCAACCCATCTTCCGTTCTTACAACTGTTCCTCTTGGTACAGGAATTTCAGCAGCTTCCAGCAGGTTCTTGGTTTCCTCCTTGTCGCAGGCAATATCAACAGCAATATTCGAAGTGGTACTCGCAATTGTTGCACGGATTCTTTTTTGGTGGATGCCATAACCCAATTGAACCAGGCTTTGTTTGTTCAAACGAATATAGGGGATACCCCTTTTGGCTGCTTCCTCTACAATACAACCTGTAGAAGGCCCCAGCCTCGTATCTTCCCTGATCTCCCTTAACTGCTGAATATCATTGCCAAGATCATAAGGGATGGCATCAACCAATGCCTGTGCAATTCTTACAGAAGCTTTGGCAGCATACACACCGGCATCCTCTTCCATATAATTGAATACAACAAAATATTCCCCTGTTTTCCCCGTGCCCCGGGTTCTGCCAAAACCACAATTCATGCCCGACAATGTTTGTAATTCAAGCGCAATATGTTCGATTACATGCCCCATCCAGGTTCCTTCCCTTACCCGCTCAAAAAAACCTCCTGCTGTACCCACACTACATCTGTGGGCATACATGGATGGAAAAAGAGCTTCGAGGCGCTCTAAAAAACCCTCAATGGTATTGGTAGGGCGTGATTCGAGCTCTTCCAGGTCCAGTTTCATCTGAATCAACTGTGACCTGCGAATACTCCAATAATTAGGTCCACGTAAAATTTTTATTTCTTCTATTTTCATAAAATCATTTGTTAATTGAATACAAGCCATTACAGGCTGTATATGCGAAAACCCAGCCAATGAATGTATTGAATTTTCCCCGAAGGCTTACCAATTCAAAATACTTATTTTTGTATGAACCAATTATTTAGTATGAGTATTCCCAAAGGAAAGCTGATCGCCATCGGCGGGGCAGAAGATAAGGGGGCAGACTTTGAAAAAGGGGCTGTATACCACAATAACCTGAATTTTTTTGAACTGGGTATTCTCAGAAGAATAGTAGCAGAAGCCGGTGGAACGGCTGCCAGGATTGAGGTAATCACCACCGCTTCCACCATACCTTATGAAGTGGGCGAGAACTACCTGAATGCATTCGGAAAAATAGGCTGTACCGATATCGGGCTCATACATATCAGGAACAGGGAAGATGCCATGAGTGAGGAATTTCTCAACCGCATCAGCAGTTGCGCAGGTGTGATGTTTAGTGGGGGTAATCAATTAAGACTCACGGCCATTTTTGGCGGGACCAATTTTTTGAATATCATCAAAAGAAGATACCAGAACGAAAACTTTGTTGTGGCCGGCACTTCAGCCGGTGCCATGGCCATGAGCAGTACCATGATTTATGAAGGAAATGCTACCAGGGCACATCTCAAAGGGGAAGTGAAAATCACTACCGGTCTGGGCTTTATGGATCAGGTGATTTTTGATTCACATTTTGAAAAAAGGGGAAGATTTGCGAGACTGGTACAGGCTGTTGCCGGTAATCCTTACTGTACTGGTATCGGATTGGGTGAAGATACCGGCATGCTTATCTCTGAAGGAAATAAAATGGAAGCAATTGGCAGTGGTTTGGTCATTATTGTGGATGGCCATGAAATCAGGCATACCAATTTGGCCGATATCCCGGAAGGAAATCCCATCAGCATCGAAAACCTGAAAGTGCATTTTTGTGCCAAAGGAAATGGGTACCTTGTAAAGGAAAGAACATTCATTGAATTAATGGGTCCGGTAACTACACCCGTTATGTCAGATGTTTATTAGGAAGCTTAAACAAATCTTCGATGAACAGTAAACAAAAGCAAAGAGGTAGTAAATGCTGCGATAAGAAATATAGCTGCTTCAATGCCTTACTGTGGTTTTGCAGAAACAAAGGGGCTTAATCACCGGGGCGATACCCTGCATTTCGACAGCCCCTCTGCAAGAGAACTCGGAAAAAGATATGCAGCCGTTATGCAAACACTTTTACAATAAGCGTAAAACTGCATTGCTGCAGCATCTTGAATTACCCAACAACTTTTACCAGGTAATACTGTTTCTTTCCTTTCTGCACCAGTAAATAGCCGCCTTTTAAAAGATCCTCATTCATGATTTGCAATTTATCGGCACTTATTTTAGCCTTGTTCAACCCAATTCCCCCGGCCTGCCACATTTTTCTTGCCTCTCCTTTGCTGGAAAATATTTGTGTATCTGCCAGAAAGCTTATCAGGTCATACCCCGCATCCACCATGGATCCTGGCACTTCAATAGCCGGAACACCCTCCATCACCTGCAATAGCTGATCTTCCGATAAACTTTGTAATATTTCTGTTGTTGCATTGCCGAATAAAATTTCTGAAGCTTTCAGGGCAAATGCATAATCCTCCCTGCTGTGAACAAAACAGGTAATTTCTTCTGCCAGTTTCTTCTGCAGTACCCTCTCATGTGGTGCTGCATCCTGCTGGGCAAGCAGTGCCTCTATTTGTTCTTTGGATAAAAGCGTAAATATGCTAATCCATTTTTTTGCATCTTCGTCACTTGCATTCAACCAGAACTGGTAGAACTGGTAAGGGGAGGTTTTCTTTGCATCCAGCCAGATATTTCCTTTCTCTGTCTTCCCAAATTTTCCGCCATCGTTTTTGGTAATCAGCGGACAGGTAAAAGCAAAAGCCTCTCCACCTGTTTTCCTTCTGATCAATTCTGTGCCGGTAACAATATTTCCCCACTGGTCACTGCCACCCATCTGCAGCTTACAGTTTTTGTTTTGATACAACCAGTAAAAATCATAGCCCTGTACCAGCTGGTAAGTGAATTCCGTAAAACTCATGCCTGTTTCGCCTTCCAGCCTTTTCTTCACACTGTCTTTAGCCATCATATAATTTACGGTAATATGCTTACCCACATCCCGGATAAAATGAAGGAAACTGAAATCCCTGAACCAGTCATAATTGTTGACCATCACGGCCGCATTGGGCTTAGTGCCGGAGAAATCAAGAAACCGGGACAATTGTTTTCTCAGGCCATCCTGGTTATGAAGCAATACTTCCTCACTCAATAAATTTCTTTCTTCGCTCTTGCCGCTTGGGTCTCCCACCATACCTGTTGCGCCGCCCACAAGGGCATAGGGCTTGTGCCCGGCTCTTTGTAAATGAACCAGCAATAATATGGGAACCAGGCTGCCAATATGCAAACTGTCGGAAGTAGGATCAAAACCAATATATCCTGAAACCATTTCTTTCATTAACAATTCTTCCGTTCCGGGCATAATATCCTGGATCATGCCACGCCACCTTAATTCTTCAATCAAATTCATTGTAGGCAGTAATTTGGGCAAAAATAAGGAATAGTGGCTTCTGAGTACTGAGTTTATTGGTTGGATAAAAATGTCGCCGTCCTACGCACAAGTTCCTATTTTCGCTTCATGAAAACTGCAGGAGAAGGCTCCAGGGCCCTGAATTTCTTCATCGATACACTGATTATTTTCGGCCTTTCTTTTTTCGGCTTTAAAACCTGGAACTGGTATGTATTGAACTGGGGTTATCAGTCGCATAATTTCGGATGGTTCTTTTTCGGAATTTTATTTCTCTACTATTTTCTTTTTGAGGGCTTTTTTGCTAAAACTCCCGGAAAATGGTTCACTTATACCAAAGTTGTTAATAAGCAGGGAAACAAACCAAACCTGCTTCAAATTTTTCTCCGCTCACTGGGAAGGCTGATCCTGATTGACCTTTTTTTCATTCCTTTTATCGGCAAGCCTTTGCATGATTTTGTGAGTAAAACAGAACTGGTAGAATCTTAACCGATTTTTTTTACCGCGATAGCTTAAACCTCCGCCAAAAAGCGTCGGATGGTTTTAGTGTGAGAAGATGAAATCAAAAAATGAAACTCCGAAAGAAAAGTGAAGCATGCCGGTACTTGTGAAGCCATCTGCAGATAAGCGGGGTACAATTCCTTAAATCGCAACTTTTACCATCAACATTATAGTATTTTTGCCTTTCCGGATAGAATCATTAACCAAAGATTTTGTTCCTGAATTTATCAATCTTGTTATGGCGAAAATAGCAATCAACATCGCAACAGGCAGTTTGCAGCAAGCCGAAATGATCGTAGGCATCGATCTGGGTACTACCAATAGTTTGGTAGCCATCATTCATCCGGAAAGCAAAGAGCCAATCGCATTGAAAGAACACAATTCAAGCAGCCTGGTGCCCAGTATCATACATTTTGATGAGTTTGGGAATACCACGGTTGGGGAAGAAGCAAAAAAATTTCTCGAGACAGATCCACAAAACACCATTTTCAGTGCAAAACGCCTGATGGGTAAAAGCTACAAAGATATCCGGGAAAATGCAGGATTCTTTACCTATAAGGTAATTGATGATGATACAGACAGCCTTGTAAAAGTACAGGTAGGGAATAATTTTTTTTCTCCCATCAACCTGTCATCCCTCATCCTGAAAGAATTAAAGCAGCGGGCAGAACATATCCTGAAAACACCTGTATCCAAAGCAGTCATCACCGTTCCTGCTTATTTTAATGATGCACAGCGACAGGCAACAAGAGATGCAGGAAAACTGGCCGGACTCGACGTGATGCGTATTGTAAACGAACCCACTGCAGCCAGCCTGGCTTATGGAATGGGTATGCATAAAGAAGAAGAAAAAACCATTGCCGTATATGATTTGGGCGGAGGAACTTTCGATATTTCCATTCTGCACATACACAATGGTATTGTGGAAGTGCTTAGTACCAATGGCGATACTTATTTGGGGGGGGATGATCTGGACAGAGCCATCGTTAAATACTGGATGGAACAGGCGGGTATTACAGAAGAAGACCTGCAGCAGAATAAAGCACTCTCGCAAGGCCTGCGTTTGCGCGCAGAAGAAGCCAAAAAAATATTGAGCAACCGGGAACTGTATCAGGAAGAATGGAATGGAGACCAGCTGTCGATTACCAAACCCGTTTTTGAATCCCTGATCCGGCCTTTGCTGGAAAAAACAATTACCTGTTGTAAGAATGCTTTGGCAGATGCTTCATTAACCGCCGATAAAATTGATACAATCCTGATGGTAGGCGGCAGTACCAGGGTACCCCTGGTTAAAAAAACAGTAAGCGATTTTTTTGGTAAGCCCGTGAACGATTCGGTAAATCCGGATGAAGTTGTTGCCCTCGGAGCGGCTGTGCAGGCCGATATTCTGGCAGGGAATAACAAAGATTTTTTATTGCTGGACATTACCCCGCTAAGCCTTGGTATTGAAACTATGGGCGGATTGATGGATGTGCTCATTCCCAGAAACGCCAAAATTCCCACAAAAATCGGCCGCCAGTATACCACTTCCAAAGATGGACAGGCAGATATGCGCATCTCCGTTTTCCAGGGCGAAAGAGACCTCGTAAAAGACAATCGGAAACTCGCAGAATTCAGCCTTCGCGGTATTCCCGGTATGCCGGCAGGTTTGCCCAAAGTGGAAGTAAGCTTCTTAATCAATGCCGATGGCATACTGCTGGTAAAAGCAAAAGAATTACGCAGTGGTGTAGAGCAGGAGATTGAAGTAAGGCCCCAATATGGTTTAACCGATGCCGAAGTTGAAAAAATGCTGCTCGAAAGCATCACCCATGCCAAAGACGATATGCAAACCAGGGCATTGGTAGAAGCAAGAACAGAAGGCGAACAGATACTGTCTGTAACAGAAAAATTCATGGCTAAAAATGCCCCGCTTTTAAGCAAGGCAGAGCTGATGGAAACGGCTGAAGCCATGCAGGCGCTACAATTGGCTTTAACCATGGAAGACAAAAACCTGATTCATGCCAAAATTGAATCACTCAACGAAATATCCCGCCCCTTTGCTGAAAGGGCCATGGATGCAGCCGTTAGCGGAGCATTAAAAGGGAAAATGATTTAGACCCCGGCATTCAGTAGAAACACAAAATATCCAATAACCATTGCCTTGATTGGCAAAGCAATTGAAATGCAGATGCTGATAAGATCATATTGAGTTTTATTCTCCCGCCAATTCCCATCTCCTTTGCACATATTTCCCCAGTAGATCAAATTCAATATTTACATGGCTTCCCGCGGAAATTGCTGATATATTGGTATGTTCATAGGTATAGGGAATCACTCCAATGCAAAAACCATCCCTGCTTACCTGAAAACAGGTTAAACTGGTGCCATTAACCGCTATGGACCCTTTTTCAATAACCAGACTGGCAAATGCTGCCGGAAACTGAAACCTGTATTCCCAGCTGCCTTCCAGCTCTTTTTTTTCAATGCATAAGGCAGTCGTATCCACATGCCCCT
>JBDKLG010000252.1:0-4408 GCA_039795695.1 Bacteroidota bacterium | reverse complement strand
GGGGCTGGAGAAGGTCCCAAGGGTTCGGCTGTTCGCCGATTAAAGTGGCACGTGAACTGGGTTCAGAACGTCGCAAGACAGTTCGGTCCCTATCTGTGGTGGGCGCTAGTAAATTGAGTGGTCATGACCTTAGTACGAGAGGACCGGGTCGTACGTGCCGCTGGTGTATCTGTTATGCCGCCAGGTGTAATGCAGAGTAGCTACGCACGGCAAGGATAAACGCTGAAAGCATCTAAGCGTGAAACCTTCCACAAGATGAGTTTACTTTTAAGGGTCGTCAAAGACTATGACGTTGATAGGCTATAGGTGTAAAACTAGTAATAGTAAAGCCAAGTAGTACTAATTGCCCGTAAGCTTTATTTTTTTTTCTTGTAATTTTTCCAGCTTCCCAATATGTAACTTATTTAAGTCTGAACTAACCAGTCTGAAATCCGGAGTATTGTTTAACTCACGATCGATGACCCATAATTCCTGACTTATTAAAATCTTATGGTGGTTTTGCCGGGGGTGTTCACCTCTTCCCATTCCGAACAGAGAAGTTAAGTCCCCCATGGCCGATGGTACTCGCATCACGCTGGGAGAGTAGGTAGCTGCCATATTTATTTAAACCCAATCAGTTTTACTGGTTGGGTTTTTTATTTGCAGTATATCCCACCACTTTGGGCGATTTTGATTGGATACAATGGTCCTAATCCGGCATTGGCTAAGCAACATCTTCCCCGCTTGCTGCAGCAAGCAATTTAAACCAGTCTTCTCTTTCCAGTTTTATTTCCGCAGCTGCTTTGGCCTGAATCAGTCTTTCAATTTTAGTAGTGCCAATAACAGAAACAATTCCGGAAGGATGGGTGTTTAGCCAGGCCAGTAATATTTCATTCAGACCGGTACCGTATTTTTCTGCCAGCACCGCTGCTGTTGCAGAAATCATTCTGAAACGGGGATGGGCTTCATCCGTGAAAGCGCCACCACCCAGGGGCGCCCAGGCCATGGGTGTAATCCCATGCTTTAAACAGTTGTCAAGTGTGCCATCTTCCAATGCCTTTCTTTGTACGATGGAAACTTCTACCTGGTTATAATCGATCCTTGTATAATTTGCAAGTAGGTCTACCTGGTGCGGCAGAAAATTGGAAACACCAAACTCAATAATCTTGCCTTCCTGCTTTAATTGTGTTACAGACTCTGCAATTTCTGCCGGATCTAATAAATAATCCGGGCGATGAATCAATAGCACATCGAGATAATCTGTATGAAAATTTTTCAGGGATTGTTCAACTGAAGCAAGAATATGTTTCCTGGAACTATTGTAGGATTTGATGCTATGTTCCGGTCGATTGGGGGTGAGCATCTGAATGCCGCATTTGCTGATGAGTTTCAGCTGCAGGCGAAGCGAACTATTCTCTTTTAAAGCAGCCCCAAAACCGGCTTCTGTTGTATAATCACCATAAATATCTGCATGGTCAAAACTATGGATGCCATTTTGTAAACAGGCTTCAATGATATTCCTGTACTGCACCGTAGAAAAATCTGCTCCCCATATACCCCAGCGCATACAGCCTGCTACCGGAGCACTTATTTTAGTCCTTTTCATGGAATAAATATAAGCAGGATTTCAACTAAGAATGCATTGAATCCGTCGATCTGGGCCCTGAAAAAAGGGAATAAAAAAGTCCGGCAAAAGCCGGACTTAAATTTTTTAAATAAGTGTGGGATTAATACCTGTTGTATCCACCGCCGCCACCATTGCCACCACGGTCGCGGTTGTATCCGCCACCGCCGCCGCTACCACCACGACTTCCGCCGCCGCCATAACCGCCACGGCTTCCACCGCCGCCGCCGCCAAAGCTTTTCTTTTTGAAGCCGCCACTTTCGCCTTCAGGGCGTGGAGTTGATTCGTTAACAACAATTTTACGACCCAATACGTCCGTGTCGTGTAATGCTGCGATTGCTGCGCGGGCAGCTTCATCATCAGCCATCTCAACAAAACCGAAGCCTTTGCTGCGATCGTTGTTGAATTTGTCGGTAACAATTTTGGCGCTGGTTACTTCGCCATAGGGTGCAAACAGGTTTTGCAGGTCTTCACTGGACATATTCCAGTTAAGATTTCCAACGTAAATGTTCATGTTCTAAAAAAAATTAAATGATCAAAAACCAATGAGTAAAACAGTAACCAAAAAACCTGAAGCATTTACGTAAATAACCTTCTGGAGAATGGAAGAACTGTCATTGGACCACCGAAGATAGGGATTTTGTTGATTACACCCTTTTTTTTATGCGTTTTTAGCCAAAGGGCCATTTTTTGAATTTCAGGGGGTATCACTGCCCGCAGTTAGAAGGTTTTGGTAAAAATTTGCATAGTCCCCCGGGCTGTCAAAGGGGGGAAAGAGGGGCCATCCCTGCCAATAAAAAGCCCGTCACAAGTGAATGCGACGGGCTTTCATAATAGGGTATGATTTTATTCGGCTACTACTTCAAAATCAATTTCAACAATGTTTCCGTTACCAAAATCAATCGAAGCTTTATGTGTTCCAAGCTCTTTTACTTCTTCTGCAATAGAGATACGCCTGCGGTCGATTTCATAACCTTTCTGGTCACGAATGGCCCTTGCAATCTGTAAGGAAGTAACGCTACCGAAGATTTTTCCGCTGGTTCCGGTTTTAGCACCTATGCTAACCGGTGAAGCTTTCAACACTTCAATCACTTTGTTCAGTTCAGCCAACATAGCGGCTTCTTTCTTAGTGATCACTTTTAAACGCTCTTGGTATTGCTTTAGGTTGGAAGCACTTGCTTCTACGGCAAATTTTTGCGGGATCAGGTAATTGCGTGCATAACCGTTTTTCACGTTTACAAGTTCATTACGGCCACCCAAATTGTCAACGTCCTGAATTAATATTACTTGCATGTTTTGTTTTTTAGTCCCAAGAGCCCAGTCTGTTTTTCAATCGACTGTCTCCCACCAGTAGCGGGATTAGGGAAGGTTACTAATTAAATTCTATTTCAATAAATCCGTTACATAAGGTAATAAAGCCATTTGACGGGCTTTCTTAACTGCTTCCTGAACTTTGCGCTGGTATTTCAGCGAGTTGCCACTTAAACGGCGGGGTAATAATTTGCCCTGCTCATTGATGAACTTTTTAAGAAAATCAATGTCTTTGTAGTCAACATATTTGATGCCATATTTTTTGAAGCGGCAGAATTTTTTCTTTGGCTTCTCCTGTTTGATGGCGGTCAGGTATTTGATTTCATTCTTTGCCATGATTAAGCCTCCTGTTTGTCTTGCATTGCAAATCCGCCATTTCTTTTAACGTGGTTGTACTCGACGGCGTATTTATCGAGACGTGTGATCATGTGGCGCATAACCTGCTCATCGCGCAACAACTGGATCTTTAATTTTTCATTAAGATCGGAAGGGCCCTGGAATTCCAGTAACCAGTAAATACCGGTTGTTTTCTTCTGGATAGGGTAAGCGAGTGATTTTAAGCCCCATGGGTTGCTGTGCACTGTGGCACCACCCAGATCTGCAATCAGATCCTGGTATTTTTTCTGAGAAGCTTTGAAATCTTCTTCAGAAAGAACCGGCGTGAAAATCACCATCAATTCGTAACTGTTCATTACCTGAATTTTTAGGTTTTAAATTTGGTTTATCCCAATGGACACCCCGGTTTCCCGGAGGAATCTGCCAAAACAGATTTGGGGCTGCAAAAGTAGGAAAAAGGAATGAAAGACCGATGATAAATTGTAAAAAAACTGTAGAAATGATGGGCTTTTGGCTGATTTTAACCCATTTGAAGCGCAGAACCGGCTTACTTGATGTTTTTTAATAATACAACATAGGTCGGGAAATGGTCGCTATAGCCCCCGCGGTAATGATTACCGTCCCAGGTGCGCATGGGATAATTTTTGTACCGCCCGGTATTTTCTCTCAGAAAACCCTCATTGAAGATTTGTGCTTCCTGGAAAAAAAAGCCTGTGGCTGTTTTGTCTAACCATGCCCGCGAAAGAAGTATCTGGTCAAAAAGACCCCAGCTGTCGCGGTTGGCAAGGGTACCGATGCCCTGTTCAAAAAAACGGGTCCAGGGATTATACAGCTGGGTAAGTGTTGTTTCATCCATGCTTTGAGAAGTTTTCAGGCCATCTTTTATGCTTGGACTGGTAGGGTCATCATTAAAATCGCCCATCACAATAATTTTGGCATTGGGCTCCCGGTAATAAATGGAGTCGATCTTCTTTCTGCAAACAGCTGCTGCGGCTTTCCTGGCTGGAATACTTTTTATTTCGCCCCCTCTTCTGCTGGGCCAGTGATTTACCAGCAAATGAATGGTTTCATCACCCAGCCATCCCTTCACATAAAGAATATCTCTTGTAAAAAAAGCTTCTTTTGCCCCGCTAGGTAACCGTACAAAAATTTTTTCAG
>JBDKLG010000251.1:0-14072 GCA_039795695.1 Bacteroidota bacterium | reverse complement strand
ACAAACAAGAGGCAAGGGTTTTGATCTCTTAGACCCTCAGGGCAATGCTGATATTACCTGGCTGGCTTTAAGAAATTCAGGTCAGTTAACAGGCGGTAACCCCAGTCACCCACAGTATGGTAATGGTGCTACTCCTGTATTACCCGACTATATCTTAGCCGGTTCTCAAAGTGGTGTGAAAGCAGGTAATCCGGCTGCAGACCCTTCCAAATACTTCCTGAATCTGTCAGACCCCAATAGCTCTTACCTGATTGTTCCTGCCAACAAAGCAGGTACCAACTGGTATAATGAAGTGTTCAGTGCCGCACCATTGATGAACCATAATATAGGTATGTCAGGTGGTAGCGATAAAAGCAAATTCTATCTTGGTGTAAACTACTTCGATCAGAAAGGAACTGTAATGACTACTTTCTATAAGCGCTACAGCATTCGCGCAAACTCTGAATTCACCATCAAAGACAAAATCAGGATTGGTGAAAATATTCAGATGTCGTACAGCAACAATATCAAAATTGGCAACCAGAGTGAAGGAAATGAGATATCTCTTTCTTATCGTATCCAGCCAATTGTACCGGTTTATGATATCGCCGGAAATTTTGGCGGACAAAAAGGTGCAGGTTTGGGAAATGCCTTGAACCCTGTTGCTTATCGTAAGCGTGCTGAAGACAACAGAAACCATGATTATAAAATCATCGGCAATGTTTATGCAGAAGTGGATGTGGCAAAACATTTTACCGTTCGTTCCAGCTTTGGTGGCGAACAATACATGAACACTTATTGGTGGTATGGTTTCAAAACTTATGAGAATTCTGAAAACAACAGTACCAATGAATACAATGAAGGTTCCAGCCAGTCTCGTACCTGGACATGGACCAACCAGGTTTCCTATAAAAACACTTTCAACCAAAAGCATAGTGTTGCTGCTGTTGCAGGTGTGGAAGCCATTGATTCATGGGGTCGTTCAATCGCCGCAAAACGCTTAGGTTATTTTGTGGATGATCCAAATTTCCGCGCATTGAATACAGGTTCCGGTGTACAAACCAATGGCGGTGGACCTTATGCACAACGTTCTTTGTTCTCTACTTTTGCTAAAGCGTCTTATGTGTATGATGACAAATATTTGTTGGATGCGACAATCAGGCGTGATGGTTCTTCTGTATTCGGTCAATCAAACCGTTATGGTGTATTCCCTGCCGTATCTGCCGGATGGAGAATGTCGAACGAGAAATTCATGAGAGATGTAAAATGGATTTCTGACTTAAAAGTAAGGGCAAGCTGGGGTCAGATGGGTAACCAGAATATCGATCCTAATAATGCCTTCTCTACCTTTGGTGGTGGATTGGGATCTTCTTACTATGACTTAGGTGGTACCAGCAGTTCAGTATTACAGGGATTCTCTCAACAGAGAATTGGTAATCCTGATGGTAAATGGGAAACCAATACTACTGCCAATATCGGTTTTGATGGTACTTTCTTAAAAGGAAGTCTGGAAGTTATTTTCGACTTATACAGTAAGAAAACCAAGGATCTGTTATTTGTAGCTCCCCTGATTTCTACTACACAGGGTACTGCAACTGCTCCTGCAACCAATATCGCTTCTATGGAAAACAAAGGAGTTGATCTGGGCTTAACTTATAAAGGAACTGCTGCTAAGAATAAATTACGCTACAATATTCAGGGAACCTTCACTACCTATACCAACAAAATCACTGCTTTGGCTGATGGAGTTGATTATTTCAATGATGGAGGTTACAGGCAGGGAAATTTTGCACGCAATGCAATCGGACACCCTGTATCAGCTTTCTACGGTTATAAAGTAATTGGATTTTTTGCAGATGCAGCTGATGTAACCAAATCACCAGCCCAGAACGATGCAGCACCGGGCAGATTCAAGTATGCTGACATTAACGGAGACGGTAAAATCAACGATAATGACCGCGACTTTATTGGTAATCCAAATCCAAGCTTTACCTATGGATTAAACATCAATCTGCAGTATGGTAATTTTGACTTCAGTACATTCTTCTACGGTGTTTCCGGTAAAGATGTAGTGAATTATACCAGCTGGTGGACTGATTATTTCTCTTCTTTCCAGGGAGCAAAATCCAAAGCAGCATTATCTGATGCATGGACTCCAACCAATCAAAATGCAAGATTACCAATTGTAGAAAACAGTTCTAACTTCAGCAACCAGGCTGTATTCAATTCCTCTTTGATTGAAAACGGTTCTTATTTCAGGTGCAAAACAATGATTCTTGGTTATACACTCGACAAGAAAACATTGGGCAGATCAGGCATTGATAAGCTGCGCATCTATATCCAGGCTGCTAACCTGTTCACAGCAACCAAGTACAGAGGCCTGGATCCTGAGTTTGTAGGAGGAGATACCGCATTTGGTATTGATTACGGTAACTATCCTAATCAAAAACAATTCCTGATTGGCGTAAACGTTGGATTTTAATTAAATTAAAAAAAATAGTATGAAAAATAGAATTGTATCAACTTTAATAATCCTCGCAGGAGTAACGATCATCGTTTCCTGCGGCAAAAGCTTTCTCGAGCACAAGCCTTTAGGCGCGCTTGATGAAAACGTTTTGGCTAATAAAGCGGGTGTAGAAGGATTGCTGATTGGTGCTTATTCCATTCTGGATGGATATGGTGCCGGCGGTAACTGGGATGCATCCGGATCAAACTGGGTATACGGAGGTGTTGTTGGCGGAGACGCTCACAAAGGATCCGATGCAGGTGACCAGGGCGATATTGTTCCAATGGAAAAATATGCAGCCACTTCAACCAACGGTTATTTCAATAATAAATGGAGAACTGTTTATGAAGGTGTTGCCCGTTGCAATAACACTTTAAAAATCCTTGCCAAGGCAACAGATATTACTGCTGCTGATGTTACACGCATCACTGCTGAAGCCCGTTTCCTGCGCGCTCACTACCATTTTGAAGCTAAAAAAATGTGGGGTAATGTTCCGTATGTAGACGAAAAAAATACTGAACTAAAGCCTACCAATACAGCTGATATCTGGGCCAATATTGAGGCCGACTTCCAGTTCGCTTACAGTAACCTGCCTGAAACACAGGATAAAATTGGCAGGGCCAATAAATGGGCTGCAGGTGCTTATTTGGCTAAAACCAAAATGTTCCGCAAAGATTTTGCCGGAGCCAAAACAGTACTTGCTGCTGTAATTGCCAGTGGTAAAAACTCTCTGGGTACCAAATACGCTTTAAATGCACGATTTGATGCTTCTTTTGATGCAGATACCAAGAACAGTGCAGAAGCAGTGTTCTCTGTTCAGTACTCTGTAAACGATGGTGCTAACGGAGACAATGGCGGATGGGGCGATGTACTCAACTTCCCTTATACAGGCGGTCCCGGTGGATGCTGCGGATTCTATCAGCCTACACAGGATCTTGTAAACTCTTACCAAACTGATGCAGTAACAGGGTTGCCAATTAGCCTGGACAACAACTTTCCTACAGGCGGCTACAATGTTATCAGAACAGTTAAGAATGATGAAGGCTTATTAAGCACCGATCCATTTACCCCTGAAACCCGTTCATTGGATCCAAGACTGGACTGGACTGTGGGCAGAAGAGGTATTCCTTACCGCGATTGGGGTCCTCACCCAGGTCAGCAGTGGATTCGTGACCAGGCATATTCAGGTCCTTATGCACCAATTAAAAACACTTACAAAAAATCTCAGGAGGGTGTATTAACCGATAAATCTTTCTGGACTTCAGGTGTTACAGCAAATAACTATACGCTGATCCGTTTTGCAGATGTGATTCTTTGGGCTGCTGAATGTGAAGTGGAAATAGGTTCGCTGGTTCAGGCTACTGCATATGTAAACCAGATCCGTCAGCGTGCTTCCAATCCAGCAGGTTTTGTTAAAAAAGCCGATGGTACCAATGCTGCCAACTATGTAATTGGGTTGTATCCAACATTTGCAGATCAGGCAACAGGCAGAAAAGCGGTTAAGTTTGAAAGAAAACTTGAACTGGCCATGGAAGGACACCGTTTCTTCGACCTGGCAAGATGGGGTGATACACAAGCTACATTGCAGGCTTATGTAAATTATGAATCAACATTACGTGCCTTCCTGAAAGGAGTAACAGTGAAAGCAACCAGTAATTTATTCCCTATTCCACAGGCGCAGATTGACCAAAGTTCAGCTGGCGGTAAAGCTACGCTTACGCAGAACCCCGGATATTAATTTCTATTGTTTGTTATTATTCAAAAGAGGTAGGCTAACACCTGCCTCTTTTTTTATGCGTAGGGACGCTCAAATTTTCTGTAATTTCCGGCCCGGAATGCTGTTAAAATTCATGCCATGTGTAAATCCTTTATTGCCTTAGTCGCCCTGATTTTTTTATACGCCTGCTCATCTAAAAATACCCGTTTTGAAACCGTTGATTCGGGAAAATCAGGCATACATTTCAATAATAGGATTATCGAAAACGATTCTGTAAACGTACTTGATTTTGAAAATGTTTACAATGGCGGCGGTGTAGGTATTGGCGACTTTAACAAAGATGGGTTAGCCGATATTTATTTCACCGGCAACCTGGTGTCGAATAAAATGTACCTGAATAAAGGCGATTTTAAATTTGATGATATCACTGATAAAGCGGGCGTAACCGGAGAGGGTAGCTGGAGCAGGGGGGTAGCTGTTGTTGACATTAATAACGACGGCTGGCAGGATCTGTATATCTCTACCACTTTGTTGAAAGACGTAAATAAGCGGAGAAATTTATTATATGTGAATCAGGGAAATGATAAAGCCGGTATACCACATTTCAGGGAAATGGCCGCTGAATATGGATTGGCAGATACCAGCCAAAGTACCCAGGCAGTATTTTTTGACTATGACAATGATGGTGACCTGGATATGTATCTTGTTAACAACGAAATCATCAAAGGCGATTTTCCCAATAGATTCAGGCCGGCTATGAAGGATGGCAGCCATCCCAACACAGACAAATTGTACAAAAATAATTTTGATGCGAAGCTGAATCATCCCGTGTTTGTAAATGTTTCGAAAGAAGCAGGTATTATGGTTGAAGGATACGGGCATGCAGCTACGGTTGCAGATATTAACCAGGATGGGTGGAAGGATATTTATGTTACAAACGATTATTTGTCCAATGATTTACTATGGATAAACAATCACGACGGAACATTTTCGAATCAAATGACCACTTATTTCAAGCATACTTCTGCCAATGCAATGGGGAATGATGTTATTGATATCAACAACGACGGATTAGCCGATGTGATTACTTTGGATATGGACCCTGAAGACAATTACCGGAAAAAAATGATGCTGAACCCCAACAGCTACCAGACCTATCAAAACAGCGATTATTTTGGGTATGGTTACCAGTATGTGCGAAATACCCTACAGTTAAACAGGGGCCCTAGAATAGGCGCCAATGATACCATTGGGCCACCCATATTCAGCGAAATTTCTTTTTTTGCAGGCATAGCTGAAACAGACTGGAGCTGGGCGCCGGTAGTAGCCGATTTTGACAATGATGGTAACAGGGATATTATTATTACAAATGGATTTCCCAAAGATGTAACCGACCATGATTTTGTTGGTTTCAGGAACATGTCTTACAGTGTGGCTTCCAAAAAACAATTGCTGGAACAGATACCGGAAGTTAAACTGCACAACTATGCATTCAGGAACAATGGAAATATTACATTCAGCAATATGACGGATGAATGGGGAATGACTACACCAACTTTCTCTAATGGGGCTGCTTATGCCGATCTGGATAATGACGGCGATCTCGATTTAATTGTAAACAATATTAATGATGAAGCCAGCATCCTGAGAAATACCAGTAATGATGCGGCTACCAAAGATAAAAACCATTATCTCCAGTTTGCTTTTGAAGGCGATAGCCTTAATATAGCCGGAACAGGGGCCATGGTACAAATAAAATATGATGGGGGCAAACAGCAGGTATGGGAATACACCCCTTATCGGGGCTACCTTTCAACGGATCAGCCAATTGCCCATTTTGGCCTGGGGAAAACAGATAAAATAGATTCATTACTGGTAAAATGGCCGAATGGAAGCATACAAAGACTGCAAAATATTGCGGCAGACCAATTGCTGAAACTTTCCATGAAGCAGGCAGCATTACCCCAGCATGCTGAGCCCGCCATGATAGCCAGTAATAACCTTTTTACAGATATAACCCAATTGGCGGGTATCAACTACCTGCATAAAGAAAGGGATTATATCGATTTTAACGTACAGAAATTAATTCCGCATAAACTGTCGGAATATGGACCGGGATTAGCGGTAGGAGATATTGATGGGAATGGATTGGAAGATATTATCAGCGGAGGCTCATTCGAAAACAGTGCGATTGCTTTTTTACAGCAACCCAATGGAAAATTTCTTCAAAAAAAGATAATCGAAAAAGATGGGAATGCTTTAAAAAGATGGGAAGATTTGGGGCTTCTTTTATTTGATGCTGATGCCGATGGAGACCTTGATTTGTATATCTCCAGCGGCGGATACGAGAATGAACACAACACCCCTTTTTATCAGGACAAATTATATGTAAATGACGGCAAAGGAAATTTTCACATACAGGAAAATGCCATTCCGGAAAACCACACCAGCAAGTTTTGTGTAAGGGCCATTGATTTTGATAGAGATGGCGATCTGGATCTTTTTGTATCAGGTCGGGTTGACCCCTGGAACTATCCCCAACCCGTATCCAGCTTCATTTTTCGCAATGATTCAAAAAACGGGACAATTCATTTTTCAGATGTGACCAGATCTGTTGCAAAGGATTTGGAAAACATTGGCATGGTTTGCGATGTTTTGGTTACTGATACCGATAACGATGGCTGGCAGGATTTAATACTGGCAGGTGAATTTATGCCCATCACTATCTTAAAAAATGAAAAAGGGGTTTTCAGTAACCAAACCAAGGCAAGTGGATTGGGAGAAAAAACAGGCTGGTGGAATACGATTACCGGAGGTGATTTTGACAATGATGGTGATATTGATTATGTAGTAGGGAACCTTGGACACAATTCCTTTTTCCGGGCTAACGAAAAAGAGCCAATGGCAATTACTGCAGCAGATTTTGACAAAAATGGCACGATTGATGCAATACCTTCTTTGTTCTTACCGGATAAAGACGGAAAGAGAAAAGAATTTCCGGAACCTACACGTGATGATCTGGTAAAACAAATGATCAGCATGCGTACTGTTTTTCAGAACTATAAAACCTATGCAACAGCCGGGATGGATAAGGTATTAAAACCCGAACAAAGGAAAACGGCATTGAGGGTAGAAGCCAACTATTTTACTTCTGTTTACCTGAAGAATGAAGGCAATGGTAAGTTCAGCATCACAGCCTTGCCCTGGGAAGCCCAATTGTCTGCATTGAATGGGATGGTAGTGAATGATTTTGATGGTGACGGAAATCTTGACCTTATTATCAATGGTAACGATTATGGCACAGAAGTATCTGTAGGAAGATATGATGCATTAAACGGGTTGTTTTTGAAAGGAAATGGGAAAGGTGGTTTTAAAGCACTTTCAATAATGGAAAGCGGTATTTACCTGCCCGGAAATGGAAAGGCGCTTGTACAGTTAAGCAATCACCAGGGAAAGCTGTTGTTGGCAGCAAGCGAAAACAGGGGGCCTTTAAAACTTTACCAGCATAAGCAACCAAATTCATTTATTCCTATTACCCAAAAAGATAGTTATGCTGTATTGAAACTGAAAAGTGGATTGTTAAGAAGACAGGAATTTTACTACGGGTCTTCTTTTCTTTCACAGTCAACCAGATCCTTGTTGAGCAGTACTTCCATTGTTTCAGTTGAAGTACATGACCTGCAGGGCAATGTTCGGAATATTTCCCTGAAATGAGCTGTAATTGTAAGACAACAAACTACGGAAAGTGAAAACAGGCAAAACCCTTTTGACAATAAGTATGCTGGCAATAGTATTGAATGCCTGTAAGCAAGCGGGAAATCCTGCTAATAGTGTCAAGCCTGCTATGATTGCCCAACTGGACACAAACCAGTATACATCCATTATTTGGAAAGACACATTGATTAACTTTGGTAAAATAACCGAAGGAGATACGGTTAAACTAGTGTATACTTTTACTAATACCGGGAATAAATGGTTATACATCAATAGCGTGAAACCAAGTTGTGGTTGTACCATTGCTTCTTTTACTGAAACGCCCGTAGAGCCTGGGGATAGTGGGAGGGTAGAAGCTTTTTTTGCAAGCCGTTTTCACCCAGGGCAGCAGAATAAGATCATCATGGTTAGAGCAAACACGAAAATAAAAACGAATCATAAATTGATTTTTTCAGGCGAAGTAATTCCGAAGTCTGAAAAATAGTAACCAGAAAATTTATTTTATGAAAAAACAACAGTATTTAGCAGCCTGTTTTGTGCTGGTAATTTCATTGGTCATAAGCTGTAATTCAGAAAAAAAATCCACTCTTTCTGACGCTGCTGAAGTGTTACATCAGAACCAGGACCAGTTAACCCAAATAATTATTTATGATGTATTTACACCACCCGTAGCCAGCCGAATTTATGTGTACTCTTCTCTGGCTTCTTATGAGGCCATCAGGTATTCACAAAACGACATCCCCTCTATTGCTGAAAAATTGAATGGATTCGGTGTAATGCCAAAGCCTGCAGCAGGTAAAAAATACGATTATACCCTTGCAGCGACAAAAGCTTTTTTTACGGTAGTACACAAAGTGGTCTTTTCATTAGACTCCTTAAAAGGGTATGAGGAAAAAACTTATAACAGGTTTAAAGAATCCCTCGATGAAGCTACCTATAATGAATCTATTTCCTTCGGAGAATCAATAGGGATGGCTGTTTTGGAACGTGCCAAAAAAGATGGGTATGCCATTTCAAGAGGCAAGCCCAAATACCTGGGAAGCAATGACCCGGGTAAATGGAGGCCTACACCCCCTGATTACCTGGATGGGGTAGAATGGTGCTGGAATACCATGAAGCCAATGGTATTGGATTCTGCCGCACAGTTCAAACCTGTTCGTCCGCCCGTTTACAGTACAGATACCAATAGTGTTTTCTTTAAAAATGCAAAAGAAGTATACAGCATCGGAAAAAATCTGACGGATGAACAGAAAACCATTGCAAAGTATTGGGACGATAATCCCTTTGTGATAGAACATTCTGGCCACATGATGTTTGGCAATAAAAAAATAACCCCTGGAGGGCACTGGATGGGTATTGCAGCCATTGCAGCCAGGGAATCTAAGGCAGATGCAATCAAAACCGCCAAAGGATATGCTTTAACTGCCATTGCATTGTACGACGCATTTATTTCCTGTTGGGATGAAAAATACAGAAGCAGTGTTGTAAGACCCGTTACGGTTATCAATGAACTCATGGACAGAGCCTGGGTTCCCTTCTTGCAAACACCCCCATTTCCAGAATACTCCAGTGGTCATAGTACCATTACGGCCTCTGCTGCAGTAGTATTATCCAGTCTATACGGTAATAAATTCGCATTCCTGGATACCAGTGACCTTCGTTATATAGGAATGAAAAGACAGTTTAACTCATTTGGGGAAGCTGCAGACGAAGCTTCTATCAGCAGGGTATATGGCGGTATCCATTATAGAACGGGTATTGATGCAGGTGCTGATGCAGGAAAAAAAGTAGGAGGATTGATTGTTCAAAAAGTGCTGAAATAATATGCGACTGAAATGCCTGTTTCTTTTGATGATTGGGCTATTGAGCTTAAAAAATATAGTAGTTGCCCAGCAAGCCATAACGAATCAAAACATATTTGATACCATTCCGTTTATCCCGGAACATGGTGCAGAGCGGCTGGCCCGATTTGCAAAAGAACCTGTTGTTACTGGAAAAATCATGTTCCTGGGTAATAGCATTACGGAAGGCGGTAATTGGAAGGAACTGTTTAATGACTCGGGTATCATCAACAGAGGAATAGGCGGTGACATTACATATGGTTTGTTAAAGCGGGTAGATGATGTGGTTATTCGAAAACCTTCCAGGCTATTTATTTTAATCGGAATCAATGATATTGGAAAAGATATTCCTGAAGAAATAATTGTTGATAATTACCAAAAGCTTGTCGGCATCATTCTGAAAAAAAGCCCGGATACAAAAATATTTATTCAGAGTATTTTGCCTTTGAATAATACGGTCAAAGGCTTTCCGCAGCATTATAACAAAGCAGCACATGTTCTAAGAGCCAATAAATTGATCCGGCAAATGTGTGTTGACATGAAATTAGACTTCATCAATCTATACCCTCTTTTTTTAGATAAGCAACAAAAATTGAATGTAGCTTATACAAATGATGGTCTGCATTTGAATGCAGACGGGTACAAACTATGGGCTGCTTATTTTAAAAAGAAAGGGTACTTAAAATGAGGTAAGTTGATAATAAGGCTGCTCTTGTATCTGCAACAGGCCATTGCTGATACTTAGGTTTTCGAAGTTGTTAACGACAAAATCGGCACCCCATTTTTTAAGTGCCGGAATGGCCGTATCATCGCCAATACCAATGGAATGCATCCCTGCAGCTGTTGCTGATTGGATACCGCTGTTGGCATCTTCAAAAACCAGGCAATGAGCCGGCTCTATTTGCATTTTTTCGCTCATTTTCAGGTAGGGTTCGGGATCGGGTTTTCCTTTTAAAACATCATGAGCCGTAATAAAGTAATTAAAATTTCTTGCGATGCCAATATTGGCAAGCATTTGCCACATACGGTCATAATGAGAACTGGTCACAATGCCAATGGGGATTCCTGAAACGGTAAGCTTGCCAACAAACTCGACCAAACCCGGTAGGGCTAAGGGTTTCATGGTTTGATCAAATATATGGGCAGATGCGGCAATCTCTTCTTTGCGTGTTTCGCTTAAGGAGCCAAAAATACCGTACAGCGTATCTGCCACTTTTCGCCCGTGTATCCATTCCCTTATAAGCGTATCATTGAGAGGTAGCTTTTCCCTCTCGGCCCAGCTTTTCCAGAAAGCTTCAATAGCAGGGTTTGAATCAATAATTACTCCGTCTAAGTCAAAAATAATGGCTTTGATGAAAGTTGGCATAAAGGACGCACTTGGTTAAGTTTGCCAATTTAGTCAAAATCGCTTTTTCTAACAGTAAAACCTTTGAAATTACTATCCCCAATTAAAGGACTGCTCATCAATAAATGATAACTTTAAACCTGATAATTCTTTTAATTGGAAAAATAGCTGCCTAATGAAAAACACATTATTTTTTACAGGATTATTATCCTTTCTAACATCTGTTGCACAAAACAATTCCAGTGGCATTGCGATTATCCCGGAACCTGTATCCGTTACTGCTTCCAAAGGAAGTTTCACCCTTCCCAATACAGTTGTGATTGATGCGCCCAATACCGGATCTATGTCGGGTGTGATTACAACCTTAAAAGATCGCTTAACCAGGGCTACGGGGGCAACAGTTCAGGTAGTATCCGGTTCGGGGGTAAATGCAACTATTAAACTTGTTTTAAATACGCAGGAGAATAAGTCCATTGGAAACGAAGGATACCAGCTTTCTGTTACTACTGCACA
The DNA here is from genome assembly GCA_039795695.1 of Bacteroidota bacterium. Classification (GTDB taxonomy): domain Bacteria; phylum Bacteroidota; class Bacteroidia; order Chitinophagales; family Chitinophagaceae; genus Sediminibacterium. The sequence goes on along the minus strand of JBDKLG010000251.1, from coordinate 2,457 downwards.
GGTAATCATCAGGGCCAACAAGCCTGCAGGGCTATTTTATGGGATACAAACCCTGTTGCAATTATTTCCAAAAGAAATAGAAAGTACGGTAAGGGTTTATCATACCAAATGGGTAGCTCCTGCTGTTGAAATTACCGACTATCCAAGATTTGTTTGGCGGGGGTTGATGTTTGATGTAGCGAGGCATTTCTTTACAAAAGCAGAAGTAAAACAATTCATCAATTCGATGGTTAAATACAAATACAATTTATTGCATATGCATTTAACCGATGATGAAGGTTGGAGACTGGAAATAAAAGGTCTGCCCAAGCTCACAGAAGTAGGAGCCTGGAACGTGAAGAAAGTAGGGTATTTCGGCACTTTCACCCCCCCTGCACCGGATGAACCAAAAAATTACGGAGGGTTCTATACACAGGAAGATATCAAAGAGATTATCCAATACGCCAAAGAAAGATTTGTGGATATCCTTCCGGAAATTGATGTCCCCGGGCATAGCCTTGCTGCGGTTGTTTCTTATCCCGAATTATCCTGCACACCGGAAGCCAATACCTATCGGGTTCGTTCAGGAGAAGAGATCATGGATTGGTCTCATGGACAACCCCCTATTGCATTGGTCGATAATACACTTTGCCCCGCCAATGAAAAAGTATATGAATTCCTTGATAAGGTGATGACACAGGTAGCACAGTTATTCCCGTTTGATTATATTCATGTAGGTGGGGATGAGTGTCCTAAAAATTATTGGGAAAAAACGCCCGCTATCAAAGCACTGATGCAGAAAGAAGGGCTAAAAAATATGGAAGAAGTGCAGAGCTATTTTGAGAAACGCCTCGAAAAAATCGTTGAATCAAAAGGCAAGAAATTCATGGGCTGGGATGAGATTCTGGAGGGAGGATTGGCGCCAAGTGCAGCCGTAATGAGCTGGAGAGGAGTGAAGGGGGGTATTGAAGCCGCTAAAATGAAGCACGATGTGGTAATGAGCCCAACAACCCATGCTTACCTTGATTACATGCAGGGTGATCCAATTGTAGAACCAAGAATTTATGCAACATTACTTTTATCAAAAACCTATGAGTTTGAGCCGCTGCCGGATGGTGTGGAACCACAATACATAAAGGGTGGGCAGGCCAATTTATGGTCAGAACAATTGTATAATATGCGTCATGCCGAATACATGACCTGGCCAAGAGGAATGGCTATTGCTGAATCTCTTTGGTCTCCCAAAACAAAGAAAGACTGGGAAAGGTTTTTCCCAAAAGTAGAAGCTCATTTTGGAAGATTGGATATGGCAGAAACCAAATATGCACCCAGTGTATATGATCCCAAATTTACGGTGAGCAGAACAGCGGATAAGCAATTAAAAATTAGTTTGACAAAAGAAGTGGCCGGATTGGACATCCATTATAGTTTTGACAATTCCTTTCCTGATCAGTTTTATCCCAAATACACAGAGCCATTGGTTCCGCCAAAAGATGCGGTCATGTTAAAAGTAATAACCTATAAAAATAACCAACCTGTTGGGCGAATGATTGCCATGCCGATTGCTGAACTGAAAGCCCGGGCAGATAAGGCAAAATAAAACAGCAAAAAAATATCCCGCTTCCGGCATATTGGTAAAAACAGGATGCTTTTGTACGAAAAGTATGCTAAAATGGTAAAATCTAATTGATTAATAAGGGCGGCAGATCAATTAGACATCGATTTTCATGGTATTTTTATGCGATAAATAAATGCCAATTTTTAAGATGGTAAAAGCAGGCAGGGACAGGAGTATTTCATGAAAAAATTATTGATAGCTTGTATCTTTTATGGCCTCCTGCTCAATTCAGCCAATAGCCAGCTATGTACGGGAAGCCTTGGCGACCCCGTTGTTAATATTACATTTGGTAATGATAATACGGCCAATGGTCCTTTAAAACCAGGGGTCACAAATCTTAGCTATAATCCCGGCGGATGCCCCAATGACGGGCAATACAGCATTGCCAACCTGATGTTCGGCTGTTTTAATAATACCTGGTTTTTACTTGCGGGCGATCATACACAGGATGTAGGAGGCAGGTATATGGTCATCAATGCATCTTTTGAGCCAAGTGACTTCTATGTAGATACCGTATCAGGTTTGTGTGGTAATACTGTTTATGAATTTGCAGCATGGGCAGCAAATGTTTTGAGACCATCGGCCTGTGGAGGGGCGGGCATCAAGCCGAACCTTAGTTTTAGAATAGAAACCATTACCGGCCAGGTATTACAAACGGTTAATTCCGGGGATATTCCCAATAGCTCTTCCATTCTATGGCAGCAATACGGCACTTATTTTACCACTCCCTCCGGAACAGGTACAGTCGTATTACGCATAACCAATAATAGCAAAGGGGGCTGTGGCAATGACCTGATGCTGGATGATATTACATTCAGACCTTGTGGGCCTAAAATAACTGCGTATGTTTCAACTGACTC
>JBDKLG010000250.1:0-3074 GCA_039795695.1 Bacteroidota bacterium | reverse complement strand
AATACAAGATAAGTCTGCAGAATGTAGCTGCCTGTGGATTAAAAGTAGTTACTTATAATTTCATGCCCATACTCGATTGGGTGCGTACCGATATTTCCTATGAAATGCCCGACAGGAGCCGCGCGCTCTATTTTGAGAAAGCTGCATTCATGGCTTTCGACCTCTACCTGTTAAAACGCCCCGGGGCCGAAAAAGATTATACGGCAGAAGAAATAACAAGGGCCCAGAAAAAACTGGCAGCCATGTCGCAGGAAGAAAAAGACCTGCTCTGCAAAAACACTTTATTGGGTTTACCAGGAAGCCGCGAACAGTTTACACCGGAACAAATATTCGATGCACTCAAAAAATACGAAGGCATCGACAGGGCAAAACTAAAAAAACATCTTTTCTATTTTTTAAGCGAAGTGGTTCCTGTAGCAGCAGCATGTGGCCTCAAAATGGCCATCCACCCCGATGATCCACCTTATTCCGTTTTAGGATTGCCCCGCATCATGAGTACAGAAGCCGATGCGCAGGAAATGCTGGATGCTGTTCCTTCCGCTTCTAATGGACTGTGTTTCTGCACCGGCTCATTTGGCGTAAGACCCGATAATGACTTGCCCGGCATGATAAGACGCATGGGCGATGCCATTCATTTCCTGCATTTAAGAAGTACAAAGCGCGATAATGAGGGTAATTTCTTCGAAGCCGATCACCTCGATGGCGATGTGGACATGTATGCCGTGGTAAAAGAAATAGTGGCCGTACAAAAACGCCGCAATACCTCCATACCCATGCGCCCCGACCATGGTCACCAGATGCTGGACGACCTGAAAAAATCCGGTGCCTACCCGGGATACACTGCCATCGGCCGTTTGCGGGGACTGGCAGAATTGCGGGGACTGGAACTGGGCATTGAAAGAGCATTCTGATAAATTAATCATAAAGCCCATCCGTTAATACCAATTCGATAATTCGCTAATCCGATAATTCGCAAATCCAATGCCGCATCCAAAAAAATCAATGCTTTCCCTTATTACCGGCATCCTGCTTTTCTGCTGCATCAATGCAATCGCCCAGCAGTCGGCAGCAAAAGCCAGCATGCAGGCATACGAAAAATACATCGATGAAAAAATGGATGCCCGTATAAAAGAATTCAGGGAACTGGTATCCATCCCCAGTATCTCCTCCATCCCCGCACATAAAGCTGATGTGGCCAAAGCAGGGGCCTGGATTGTACAAAAACTGAAATCCATTGGTATGAGTAGTGCTGAACTCATACCCACTGCCGGAAACCCCGTCGTATTTGGCAGTTGGAACAAAGCACCCGGAAAACCTACCGTGATCATTTATGCACACTACGATGTACAACCCGTTAAGGAAGCGGAATGGGACAATCCCCCTTTTGCACCGGTAGTAAAAGATGGCAGGATATTTGGCCGCGGTGCCAGTGATGATAAGAGTGGTGTAATGACCACCATCTGGGCCGTTGAAACCATTTTGGCCAAAGAAGGTAAACTGCCTGTGAATGTAAAATTCATGTTTGAAGGATCGGAAGAAATTGGCAGTCCCAATTTTAAGGAATTCCTGGAGCAGCATAAAACATTGTTGAAAGCAGATTTTGCACTGAATGCAGATGACGGGCAATACAATGAACACGAACCCGCCATCACTTTGAGTTTAAGAGGGGCGGTGCAAATGGAGTTCACCGTAAAAACAGCCAATACCGATGCGCATTCAGGAGAATTTGGTGGCAAAACACAGAATTCGGTGCTGGCCATGGCGCAAATCATCAGCTCACTTTACGACAAAAAAGGAAATATCGCTGTTGAAGGATTTTACGATAAAGTACCACCCATAACCGCCGCACAAAAAGCCACTATTCAAAAGATCCCTTATGATCCTGCTGTAGACATGAAAATTCTGGGTACTACGGCAGAAATAGGCGATACTGCTTATTCTCCGCTGGAACGTATCTGGTACAGGCCAACACTGGAAGTAGTGGGCATGCAGGGAGGTTATACGGCAGCAGAAGGTCATTCCAATATCATTCCCGGTAATGCCATGGCAAGAATTACCTGCAGGCTGGTGGGGCAGCAGGATGGAAAAGAAATTGTGGACCTGATAGTAAAGCACATCAAAAAAAACTGCCCGGCAGGTGTTACACTTTCTTTTAAATTAAAAGAAGGCTATGCCCGGCCCATGAGTTTTCCTGCAGATACCAAGGAGTACAAATACATAGAAGAGACATTAACCGGCATTTATGGAAAAAAGCCCCTGCAACTGGGCACGGGTGGCAGTGTGGGTGCATTATTGTCTATCAAAGAAAGCCTGGGTTTACTGGCCTACCCCCTTGGCTTTGAACTCTCCGATGAAAAATGGCATGCAGCCAATGAATTTTTCCGTATTTCCAGTATGCGCAGGGGTCAATTGATTTACTGCTATTATTTGCAGCATTTGGCGGAAGAAGAAGGGAAGATGAATAAGTAGTACCCGTTACTTCAAAGGGACAATTCTTTGATTCTTAACAGCTGATTGTTTGTGTGTAAAGCCGCATGATTTGAGGGCTCTGTGTTTTTTGGGGATGGGGGATTGTGTATATTTAAGGGTTGTCCGTCAAGCAACCAAACACACAAATAATAAAAAATAAATGGCAGAAAATACTCACGAAGAACATGTAGATCGCCAAACTAATCCTCAATCCAAAGACCCTTCCGAAGAAATTATTTCTACCAAAGGCACAGAAACCATTGACCCAAATCACGAAACTGAAAGCATGGAAGTACATCATCACTCACATTCTCATGGTAAAAGAAATTGGAAATCCTACATATGGGAGTTTGTAATGCTTTTCCTTGCCGTGTTTAGTGGGTTTTTAGCGGAATATCAACTAGAACACAAAATAGAAAGAGAAAGGGCAAATGAACTTGCGAAAAATTTTTACGACGAATTGAAAAATGATTCAATAAATATGGCTGCGAAATATCAGGGCCGTATTAAACAAGAGAATGCGTTAAAATATTTGATGAAGTATTTTAAAGACAGCAGCGTAACCAATGTGTCAAAGACCTTTGTGATTAATTTCATTTACGCTA
>JBDKLG010000249.1:0-2759 GCA_039795695.1 Bacteroidota bacterium | reverse complement strand
TTTTTGGCAAGCTGGTAGACAGCAAAACAAATAAGGGAATAGAGGGAGTTTCTGTACAACTCATTGGAAATAAATTTGATACAGTAAGTAAAAAAATGAAGGAAGCGATTCTTGGAACCATGATTACCAAAGCAAATGGTGATTTTAGCTTTGACAACCTGTCGCTTTTTGGTAATTTCAAGCTTAAGTCTTCTGCAATAGGCTACAAAGCTTTGCTGAAAGACCTGAGTTTTGGCATTAAAATGCCACAGGGAGGAGCTGCCGGTGGAGGAAATATGCAACAGATATTGGGCATGGCCGATAAGGATTTGGGAAATATTAAAATGGAAGCAGATGCTACTGACTTAGGAAATGTGACGGTTACCTCATCAGCCAAACCCCAGTTTGAAATGGGTATTGACAGGAAAATTTTCAATGTAGACAAGAACCTGGTAAGTACCGGTCAGACTGCTACGGAAATCATGAAAAATATCCCTTCCCTGAATGTGGATATTGACGGAAATGTTACTTTAAGAAATGCGGCCCCTACTATTTTCATAGATGGACGCCCAACGACTTTGACCCTGGACCAGATTCCTGCAGATATCATTGATAAAGTGGAACTGATTACCAACCCATCTGCAAAATTTGACGCATCGGGCGGTAATGCGGGTATCCTGAATATTGTGTTGAAGAAGAACAAGAAAACGGGTTATAATGGCGGTATCCGTACCGGTATTGACCAACGCGGCAAAATAAACCTGGGAGTGGATTTGAACCTGCGTCAAACCAAAGCCAATATATTTCTTAACGGAAACTATAACCAGCGTAAGTCTATTTCTGAGGGTATTACAGATCGCAACAATCTGTTTGTACCACCCAGTTTTGTGCACAATACCACCAATAGCACCAACGACGGTTCCTTTAATTTCTTAAGAGGTGGCGTTGATTTCTTCCTCGACAACAGAAATACTTTAACGGTAGGTGCCAATTTTGTACACGGCCAGTTCAACAATGAAAACAGGCAAAGGGTTGATTCATTCATCAATGGCACTTATACTTCTTACAGCAATATTGCCAATGAAAGTAATGCCGAATTCAAGAACTGGGGCTCGCAGTTGAGTTTCAAACACAATTTTGCCAAGAATGGCGAAAACATTTCTGCTGATGCTAATTTCAACTCTTCTAAAAATAAAAACCTCTCCAATATTGCCTTGCAAACCTTTGACCTGGCCAATAATCCAAAGGGTTTGCCCATTATTCAGCAAACAGATGGCAATGGTAATTCTACCAATTATACTTTCCAGACAGACTATGAAAACCCCCTTACCGATGATGCCAAACTGGAATTGGGTGCTCGTGCTGCGATCAGGGATTTTGAGAACCTGAGCGATCAGTATAAATATGACTATAACAGCAAGGGCTTTGTAAATGTTCCTTCTATCAGTAACAAGTATAAATTCAATGACCAGGTTTATGCCGCTTATGCCACTTATAGTTTTAAAGTAAAAAAATGGAGTTACCAGCTGGGATTGAGGGCAGAAAGTTCCAATTATACCGGAACCCTGCTTAAGAAAACAGGTGCAGATTCTGCCAGTGTGAACGTACAGTACCCATTGAGCCTGTTCCCAAGTGCATTTGTTACCTATAAAGTGACTGATAAGACCGACCTGCAATTAAATTATTCCCGCAGGGTAAACCGACCTAATTTCTTTCAGCTGATGCCTTTCCCTGATTATTCTGATCCGCAGAATATCAATATTGGTAATGCAAGCCTGCGACCTGAATTCACCAATTCTTTTGAGGTTTCCTATAACAATGCTTATAAGAAAAATGCCAATTTCCTGGCCACCGCTTATTTCAAATACAGTACCGACCTGATTACCAGGACTACCGATACAGGTAGAAATGCCATTACCGGTAACCCCGCCTATTTCAATTCCTATATCAATGCAAACAGTGCAATTACCTATGGCCTTGAATTGACCAATAAAGTACCTGTTAACAAATGGTGGGATCTTACTTTGAGCGTGAACCTGTTTAATTCTGAAATAACGGCTACACTGCCCAATCAAAGCATCGCCAATTCAAAAGTTAGCTGGTTTACCAAAATGAATAGCAATTTCAAACTGTCTAAAACAATCAGCATCCAGTTCAGCGGTGATTATCAGGCAAAAACAATTTTGCCTCCTAACAGCGGTGGCGGTGGTGGTCGCGGTGGTATGGGCGGCGGCGGTATGATGTTTGGCGGAGGACCGCAGGCAACTGCCCAGGGCTATAACCTGCCACGTTATGGATTTGATCTGGCCATCCGTAAAGACTGGACCTGGAAAAATGGTCAGTCGGGCTCTCTGAACTTAAGTGTGAACGATATTTTCAAAACACAGATTTTCAAATCCTATTCTGAAAGTCAGTATTTCACTCAAACCAATGAGCGCACAAGGGATCAACAGATATTCCGTTTAAATTTCAGCTACCGTTTTGGTAAGTTTGATGCAACCCTGTTCAAACGTAAGAATACCAAGTCAGACCAGGGTGGCGGAACAGATATGATGCAACAATAATTCATTAATTACCGAGCTTAGCGCATAATAAAAAGCCGTTCATAAAATTCGTGAACGGCTTTTTTATACGCTTTATTGGAATATTTATTTCTTCTTGGTCATCTGTTTTTTCCGGTAAGCATGGGAACAAAAGAGAATTGTTCAAAAGCTTCTTCTGTTACAGTTTCATCTTTCTGTTTGGTCAGTCTTAACATCCTTTGTGATTCTCCTTCATCA
>JBDKLG010000248.1:0-25253 GCA_039795695.1 Bacteroidota bacterium | reverse complement strand
GGCTGATAACCGAATTACCAAACTCTTCCGGATACAATATCCCATCATCCAGGCCGGAATGGTTTGGACCAGCGGGTGGAAGCTTGCTTCGGCTGTTAGTAATGCGGGCGGCTTAGGAATTATTGGGGCAGGCAGTATGTATCCCGATGTTTTGAGGGAGCATATACAGCAATTCAAACAGGCGTCTTCTCATCCATTTGCCGTTAACCTGCCATTAATGTATCCGGATATTGATAAGCATATTGAAATCATCATAGCAGAAAAAGTTCCGATTGTTTTTACAAGTGCAGGTAATCCAAAAACCTGGACAACTCATTTGAAGGAGAAGGGCATTAAAGTAGTGCATGTGGTAAGCAGCAGCATTTTTGCAAAAAAAGCAGCCGATGCGGGTTGTGATGCGGTAGTAGCAGAAGGTTTTGAAGCCGGTGGGCATAATGGAAGGGAAGAAACAACAAGTATGGTATTGATACCACTGGTAAAAGCGGCCGTATCAATACCGGTTATCGCAGCAGGAGGCATCGCAACGGGTAAACAAATGCTGGCAGCTTTTGTTTTGGGGGCCGATGCAGTACAAATCGGCAGCAGGTTTGTTTGTACTCCTGAAGCCTCTTCCCATCCCGCTTTCAAAGAGGCCATTTTAGCGGCGGTAGAAGGGGATACAAAATTGAGCATGAAAAAACTCGTACCTGTACGATTATTAAAGAACCCTTTCTATGAAAGCATACAATCTGCAGAAGCAGGAGGGGCGGAGCCGGAAGAATTGAAACAGCTGCTTGGCCGGGCCAGGGCCAAAAAAGGGATGTTTGAAGGAGACCTGGTGGAAGGAGAACTGGAAATAGGACAGGTAAGCGCCCAGATTCACAGCATCAAACCTGCTGCTGAAATAGTAGCCGAGATATGGCAGGAATTCCTGCAAACAAGGACTGATATGGCATTTTTATAGGTTAAAATACGCTCCGCATACCGGTATCAGTAAGCTTCACATGATATAAATCATATCAAGCCCGATTTTCGTCATTCTCCGGGCAAAGCCATAAGGGTAATTTTGGTTATAGTAAATCAGGATCTGTATTACTTAACCTAAATGAACCAAGATGGATACCGCTGTAAAATCCTCAAAGCCTGCGCCCAGCAACAAAAAAGAATCTTCCGAAAAAGAAATCATGGATGGTAACCAGGCTGCCGTACATATTGCCTATAAAACCAGTGAAGTATGTGCGATTTATCCTATCACGCCTTCTTCTACCATGGGTGAATGGGCAGATGAATGGAGCAGCGATTTGAAAGAGAATATTTATGGTGAAGTACCCAAGGTAATTGAAATGCAAAGTGAAGCAGGTGCGGCCGGAGCCATTCACGGGGCATTACAGGGTGGCGCACTGGCATCCACTTTCACCTGCTCGCAGGGACTGCTGTTGATGATTCCCAATATGTATAAAATAGCCGGTGAATTAACGCCAACTGTTTTTCATATTGCTGCAAGGGCCCTGGCAACACATGCACTCTCCATTTTTGGCGATCATAGTGATGTAATGGCAGTAAAAAGTACCGGTTTTGCCATGCTGTTTGGCAACAATCCACAGGAAGCACATGATATGGCAATGATTGCAACTGCCGCAACTTTAAAATCCAGCATCCCATTCCTCAATATTTTTGATGGTTTCAGAACCTCACATGAACTGAATTATGTGGAACTGATTCCGGATGATACCATTCGTACAATGATTCGTGAAGAAGATGTGGCAAGACATCGGCATCGGGCGCTCAATCCTGAAAATCCCTTTGTTCGCGGAACAGCACAAAACCCGGATGTATATTTTCAAAGCCGCGAAGCCTGTAACCAATACCACTGGAAGGTTCCGGAAATTGTAGAGAATACCATGCGCGAATTTGAACAATTGACCGGTCGTTCCTATCAGCTCTTTGAATATTACGGACATGCAGCGGCAGAAAATATCATCATCATCATGGGCTCGGGCACCGGTGCTGTGAACGAAACGGTTGATTATTTAAACAGCCATGGCGAAAAAACAGGGTGCCTGCATATTCATTTATACCGCCCTTTTTCTGTTGAACACTTTATCAAAGCACTGCCGGTTACAGTTAAAAAAATAGCCGTTCTGGATCGTTGCAAAGAAACAGGCGCAATCGGGGAACCTTTGTATATGGATGTGATCAATGCCCTGCATGCCGGATGGAATGAAGGCATGCCTAAAGTAATTGGTGGAAGATATGGCCTGGCTTCCAAAGAATTCAATCCCGGAATGGTAATGGCTGTATTCCATGAACTTAAAAAAGAAAAACCTAAAAATGGCTTTACCATTGGCATAGAAGATGATGTAACACATACCAGTTTAGCATACGACAAATCCTTTTCACTCGAGAACCAACACCTGTTTCGTGGATTATTTTTTGGACTGGGGGCCGACGGTACGGTTAGTGCCAATAAGAATACCATTAAGATTGTAGGAGAAGTGACCGATCGGTATGTACAGGGATATTTTGTATACGATTCTAAAAAATCAGGTTCTTTAACTGTGTCACACCTGCGATTCAGCAATCAGCCAATCCGGTCAACTTATTTGATTAATGCTGCCAATTTTGTTGCCTGCCATCATTTTAATTACCTGGAAAAATACGACCTGCTCAAAGACGCAGAACCCGGAGCAACTTTCTTACTGAATGCACCTTATGCCACAGAAGAGGTCTGGAATAATTTGCCTAGAAAAATTCAGGAAGAAATTATTCACAAAAAATTGAAATTCTATGTGATCAATGCTTCCAAAGTTGCCAGAGAAACCGGAATGGGCTCCAGAATCAATTCGATTTTGCAAACATGCTTCTTTGCCATTTCCAATGTAATTCCCAAAGAAGATGCCATTGCTTATATTAAAAAAGCCATTCAAAAGACCTATGGAAGAAAAGGTGAAACCGTAGTACAGAAAAATTTTGATGCGGTAGATAAAACACTGGAAAACCTTTTCCTGATTGATTATTCGAATTTTCAAACCGGAAAAAAAGAAATCGAACCGCCTATTTCCGGTAATGCACCTGATTTTGTACAACAGGTACTCGCCAGAATAATTGCCGGAGAGGGCGATGAACTGGCCGTGAGCGCTTTCCCTGCCGATGGTACTTACCCCTCTGCCACCACGCAATATGAAAAAAGAAATATTGCAGAACAGGTACCCGTATGGGATCCAGCTCTTTGCTCACAATGCGGCAAATGTTTCTTTGTTTGTCCGCATGCAGCCATTCGCCCAAAAGTATACAGCAATGATCTCTTAAAAGACGCACCTGATTTCTTCAAACATACAGCCCCGGTGGGTAAAGAATTTTTCAAAGACCAGGAATCTTACACACTACAGGTGGCTGTAGAAGATTGTACCGGTTGTAATTTATGTGTAGAAGTTTGCCCCATTGAGAGTAAAACAGAACCCGGGCACAAAGCCATCAATATGCAGGAGGTTCTTCCCCTGAAAGAAACAGAGAAAGCGAATTGGGATTTCTTCATCGGCTTGCCTGATATTGACAGAACAAGGGTAAACAGAACTACCGTAAAAGGCTCTCAGTTACTTGAGCCATTATTTGAATTCTCCGGAGCCTGCAGTGGTTGTGGTGAAACACCTTACCTGAAATTACTAACCCAGTTGTTTGGAGATAGAATGATTGTTGCCAATGCAACAGGCTGTTCTTCTATTTTTGGTGGTAACCTGCCCACAACACCCTGGGCAAAAAACAGCGAAGGCCATGGACCTGCATGGGCGAATTCATTGTTTGAAGACAATGCTGAGTTTGGTTTGGGTATTAAACTGGCAACCGACATGAAACGCAATTATGCGATTTCATTGCTCAATAAATTGAGAAACGAAGTAGGGAATGAGCTAACAGACGCCCTCCTGAACAATGTAGAAGCAACCGAAGCAGAAGTGATACAGCAAAGAAAAAATGTGTATGCGTTGAAAGCTAAACTTAAAAACAGTAAGCTGCCGGATGCCGCACTCCTGCTACAACTTGCAGAATTCCTGGAACACAAATCCATGTGGATTGTGGGAGGAGACGGCTGGGCTTATGACATCGGATTTAGCGGACTGGACCATGTTTTATCAACAGGTGAGAATGTAAATATCCTTGTATTGGATACAGAAGTATATTCGAATACAGGCGGACAAAAATCAAAATCTTCTCCTTTGGGTGCCAGTGCCAAATTCTCTATCAAGGGAAAAACAACCGGCAAAAAAGACCTGGCCATGCAGGCCATTGCCCATGGAAATGCTTTTGTAGCCGAGATTGCCATGGGTGCCAATGATGTACATGCATTGAAAACAATCCTTGAAGCAGAAGCTTATCCCGGTCCATCCATCATCATCGCTTACAGTCATTGCATTGCACACGGATATGATATGTGCCATGGGCTTGACCAGCAAGAACTTGCTGTAAAATCCGGCTACTGGCCATTGTTCAGGTTTAATCCTTTAAAAGAGCAGGGACAAAGATTTGTATTGGATAGCAAAGACCCTTCAATTCCATTGGACAAGTTCCTATATAACGAAAACAGGTTTGCTACCATCAAAAACAATTTCCCTGAAAAAGCAGCAGAGTTCCTGGATCTGGCTAACAGCGGTATGCAACAAAGATGGGAAAGGATACAGGCATTAAAAGCGTTGTAAAAATGCAGCTTACCGGTTATTGGTTGCTGGTATTGATTGTTTATGGAAACAGGATAAAGCCGCAGCCAATAATTCCGGTAAAGTTTTACTTATGAATATAAATCGCATCTGCCTGTGCGGTACTTGTAACCGTAAGGTCATTGATACAAATATTCTCCGGTAATCCGGCGCAATAAAAAACCACATCAGCAATATCATTTGCATACAAAGGGGTAAAGCCATCATATACCTGTTTGGCTTTTGTGTCGTCGCCCTTGAAACGTACCAGTGAAAACTCCGTTTCGGCAGCACCGGGATGAATGGCAGTTATTTTGATATGGTGGGGTAACAAATCAATACGCATGGCTTTACTGATGGCATCAACCGCATGCTTGCTGGCACAATAGCCATTACCTTCCTTATAAACCAGTTTCCCCGCAACCGAACCAATATTGATGATCTGCCCTTTTTTTCTGGATATCATAAAAGGCAATACAGCTTTACTCACATACAGTAATCCTTTCAAATTGGTATCAATCATGGTATCCCAGTCGTCCAGGTTCGCATTTTCAAAACTGTCCCTGCCTAACGCCAGCCCGGCATTGTTTACCAGTACATCAATAGTCTGCCATTCAGGGGGCAGGGATTGTATGGCATTGAAAACAGCTGTTCTGTCCTGTACATCAAATACCAATGAAAATATTTTAACCGGATATTTTTTTTGAAGTTCTTCGGAAATTTCTTTCAGTCTTTCGGCCCTTCTTCCGGTGATGATGCAGTTCCAACCGGCTGAAGAAAATTTTTCTGCGATGGCTTTACCAAACCCTGAACTTGCTCCTGTAATAAGTATCGTATTGGTCATATGCATAGATTGAAAACGAAATTAAGATAAGTCCGGTCTATACTGTAGAAAAAATAAAGAATGAAAAATGAAAAGAAAATTTACCTGATCAGTACTACGGTTCCTTTTCGGAAAACCGGGTTTCCCAGATAATCAACTGCTTCTGCCTCATAAACATAAGTGCCGCTTGGCTGGGCCCGGCCACCAAAATTACCATCCCAGCCTTTGTTGAATTCCTGGGTGGTAAACACCAATTGCCCCCAGCGGTTATAGATACTGAAATAGTTCAACTTCGCTATGCCATAAAGAACCGGCCTTATCACATCATTTTTCCCGTCGGTATTGGGTGTAAAAGCGGAAGGAACAACCATATCAGGGCCGGTTGTAACCACATGCACCACTACCTGGTCGGTGCCAAAACAATTGCCATCACTTACTTTAACGGTATAAACAATGGAATCCTGTAGGTTGTCGAGAATGGCTATGGGATTGGCAATGGTGGGATCATTTAATCCTGTAACCGGTAACCATTGATAGGAGGTTCCACCACTTGCACTCAATTGTAAGGGCTGGTTTGCAACAATGGTGGTGTCTTTTCCGGCATTTGCATTAACCTTTGGAATTACTGTAACCAGGATGGTATCCGTTTTGGTTTTAGGGCAACCCAGGGTATCCGATACGGTTAGTATATAGGCAGTTGTTTTGGTGGGGCCGGCTATCGGGTTTAAAGTGTTTTCATTGATAAGTGTGTTAACAGGTTTCCAGGAAAAAGAAGAACCCGTTATAATTCCGTTCAGCTGAACCCTGCTGCCATAACAAATAGTCATATCCGAACCAACCGATGCAGCCGGGTAGGCCGATACTTTCACACTAACCGAATCTCTTGCCTGGCATTTTCCCAGATTGGCAAGAACATAGTATTTGGTATTTACCAAAGGTTGCACAAGGGGATTCTTAATATTTTGAACTGTTATACCACTGGAAGCAGTCCATTGATAACTAAGTGCCGCACTTACAGGCCTTAAATAGAAAGAATCAGTTTTACATATTCCCGTATCCAGTCCCGCTTTCACGGTGATAAACTGTAAAACATTCACCATAACTGAATCGGTATTGGCGCAGCCATTGTCATTAACAGCAACATAGTATTTGGTCGTATCTTTTGGAAAAACCAACGGGGAGGTACTCGTTGTATTTATGATCCGGGACTTATTTGGCCCGTTCACAGGGGTCCATATTACAGAACCACTGGCAATATTTACCTTAAGGGCAAGTGTATCAATACTGCAGATCAATGTGTCTCTGAATGGAAGGTTCAAACTTGGCTTATCCAGTACTGCCAGGCTTCTTGTAAGGGTATCGGTACAGCCATTGGAATTGGATACGATTAAGCTAATCCTGGCAGTAGTAGCTCCGGGATATTTCCAAACCGAATCCTTGGCTCTTGCCGAATCAGCCAAGGTAGTAGAATCGCCAAAATTCCATGACCAACTGTTGATTACACCATATTTGGTGGTTGATGCATCAAAAAATTGGTAATTGTTTAAAAAGCAGGTTCCCTTGATGGTCATGGCAGGAACAAAGCCGGGATATATTTTAACGGTTGTAGTAGCAGAATCCTGGCAACCGCCCGCAGAGCCTACTTTTAATTTTACGGTAAATGTGCCACTGTCTTTGCCGCTTTTAAGAAAATCGTAAGTGGGTGTTGGCAGGGTAGAGGTATCGTTGGTCAAATTCTTCACGCCAAAATCCCAGAGGTAAGAGGTAATACTGGAATTGGTAGACTCATTCTGAAAACTAAGCGTAGTTCCATTGCAGGTAATATAGCCTGGCTTTAATGCAGCGGCCGAAAGCGAGCAGTCGGCAACGGTTATGTGAATTTCCTTTTTTGTTGTACCAATCAGCTGACCGTTTCTGAATTCATTGGCACACACCGCCACAACATAATCACCAAAAGCATCAGGTGCAATACCCGAAATAATGCCTGTTTGCGGATCGATTGACACTGCATTACCCATTGGCGAACCACCACTGAATCCTGCACTGTAAGCAAAGGTGGAAAAAGGGGGGTTATATTGATTGGGTACCGGTCTTGCACCATTGGCTGTATTATTTCCCCCCGTTAATCCTTCACAAAAATTATAGGTAATCATATCCCCGTCTGCATCGGTAGCACTGAAATCAAAAGTGAATGGGGTATTGTGACATACAACCACGGTATCTTTTTGCGCAAAAATGGGGCTCTTATTTACCGCATAGCTCACACCATTGATGATACCGGGAATTTTGGTTGTATAAGTAACACCAATATCATTCGAGTTTCCTGCAACATTCTTGATATTGATAATTCTGCAGCAGCGTTGTACTGAAAGTATATATCCATTGGGATTGTCAGGTAAGTCAACAGTTGTAGTGTACCTGTCAATAATATAACAAACAGTTGGATAAGGCAAACTTAAACAGGGACTGAAAGTAGATTTGTTCGGCCTGTCGGTTCCGGAAAGATCAATGGTAAGTGAGCTAAGCAATTGGTTGGTACTACCATCATAGATCCCCAGAAAAACGTTTGCATCTCTTTGCTGCGGTGTAGAATTACAGTCCAGGTATTGCCGAACAGTTATTTCATAGGTAGAAGTGTTGGCAGATGCACCGGGCTTAAGATAGGTATACTGTATCCATCCCCCTTTGAGGTGATTGGAAAACCCCTGAGTGAAAAAAAACAGGAAAAAGGTTGCCACCAAAAATTTCTTCATCATATACCAATAGGCTTCAAGCTATTTTTAATGCCTCTTTTTGAATACCAGGAACAGCTGGAACGCCCCGGCAAGATACAAAGGCTTATCCGTTCTGTTTTGCCTGCAAACATTCTTTAACTGAGATGCAACAAATAGAGGGTAAAACCGGCATTATTGCTGCCCGAAAAGGGCAAAAATCGGTGAAAATCAACGTATAAGAACCGAAGTACCTTTTCTGAAGACAATTTTACCTGTATAATCAATTCCCTCTGTTTCAAAAACATAGGTATTGCTTGGCTGGGGCTTGCTCCTGTACATGCCATCCCAACCCTTTCCCATTACTGTGGTACTAAATACCAATTCTCCCCATCGGTTATATATCCTGAAATAATTCAGCTGGGCAATACCGATGGTTACCGGTTTTAAAAAATCATTTTTTCCATCTGCATTGGGCGTAAAAGCAGTGGGAACAAAAATATCAGGGCCGGTTTTGTTGTACCGGATAATGATTTCATCATCGGCAAAACAGCCATTTGCATCACTTACCCTTACTTTATATTTTATCGAATCTGTGCCTGCATCTAATAAAGCAACGGGATTGGCGATCGATGGATTGCTGAGGCCAATTTCTGGACTCCATTTATAGCTTACACCTCCACTCGCATTTAATTGCATGGGTTGATTGGGTATAGCCATCGTATCATTGCCTGCACTGGCTTTTACCGGCGGTGAAACAGCAACGGTGATGGTATCATACACGGCTTTGTTGCAACCTACAGTATCTGTTACCCTTAAAATATACGCAGTGGTTTTAGAAGGACCGGCAGTTGGGGTTGCTGTGTGTTCATTGATAAGTGAAGCGGCAGGCGACCAGCTGATGGATGAGCCAACAATCGTGCTTTTCAATAATAGCCTGTTCCCAAAACAAATGGCCGTATCCGGGCCCGCAATGGCAATCGGATAAGGTGCTACTTTTACAAGAACCGTATCCTTGTCCTCACATTTCCCGAGATTGGCCGTTACATAATAAGCAGTATTTACCAATGGCTGCACGAATGGATTTTTTATATTGCCCACAGCAGTTCCGGAAGAGCTTTTCCATCGGTAGCTTAAGGCATCACTAATCGGGTGTAAGCGGATAGAATCTGTTTTACAGATTAAAGTGTCGAGTCCGAGATTTACCTTGATAAAGGGTAAAACATTGACCATTACCGAGTCTGTGGCAATACAGCCATTATCGTTGAGGCTAACATAATAGCGTGTTGAGTCTTTTGGAAAAACAACCGGGTTAGCGGTACTGGCAAATAAAATATTCTTATTGGGTGTCCAGCTAATGATTCCCCTGCTATTGATGGGAATGGGTAAAGAATCAATATTGCATATTAATGTATCTCTGAAAGGAAGTTGAATAACGGGCTTATCGCCTATAAGGTAATTCAGCTGTACGCTATCGGTACAGCCTTTTGTATTTGATACGCTAAGTGAAATGGTTCTTGCACCCGATGTTGCATATTTATAACTGGCATTTTTTGTTATGGCCGTATCTGCATCGGTGGAGACGTCGCCAAAATCCCATCTCCAGCTGTTCACGGTTCCATAGGGCGACAGGGTTCCATCATTAAATTGAAAAGGGTTTAAAAAACAGGTACCCACTACTTTGATGCCGGGTGTAAACCCGGGGTAAACATAAACTACTGTGCTATCACTGCCAATGCAGCCCCTGGGACCGGTAACCGTTAATCTTGCAACAAACCTGCCGGTATCAGAATAAATATGGCTTGGCGCCGGAACAGTATCAATATTGCGGATCTTATCCCCGAAATCCCATAAGTAACCAGTTACCGATGAAGAAGTGGAAAGATTCTCAAATAAAACAGAAAAATCTTTACACTGTATCACTTTTTCCGGTAATACTGCTTCAATAAAATCACAGTTCTGCACTTTTAAAATAAAGTCCTTTCTATGCTCGGTAAATGCCTGGCCATTTCTCCATTCTGTAATACATACATTCACTACATACTGTCCCTCAGGAGGTGCAATGCCACTGATGATTCCGGTTGCAGCATTTATTTTTACAGAAGAGCCAAGAGGTGCGATACCACTGAAAGGAGGTGCATAAGGCAGTGCTGTTAAACTCAGCGATGAGGGAGGTGGGGCATTGTTCGTACCACTTCCCGATGTATAAGCATCACAAAAAGAGTAGGAAAGCGAATCTGCATCGGGGTCTTTCGCACCAAAATCAAGCTTGAAAGATTTACTTGCACAAACCAATGCCGTATCCTTTACATTAAACTGGGGGCTGCTGTTATGACCCGTTGCAAGTGCATTGGTACCGGGTATTTTAGTCACATAATTACTACCCACATTGGCAGTCTGTAACAGATTGGAAATTCTGTCTACCCTGCAGCAACCAATTCTCGAAAGCGTATACCCCCCGGTATTGTCTGCAAGGGTAATCGTGCCCGAGTAAATTCCTACCTGGTAGCACACATTTACATTCCCTACCAAACAGGGAAATGCAGCCGTATTTAAAGCAATCGTTTTAACCTCACCAATAAGTGGTAAGAAAAGAGTAGAAACCAGCTGTGTGCCCGAATAAATTCCTGCAGTTACATTTTCAATTTCCAGTAAAGGGCCGGAGGAAGCGCAGTCCCTGAATAAACGAAGAGTGATGCGGTAATTACTGGTTCCCGGCGAATTGGATCCAAGGTATTCATAGTACAATTCTCCGCCGGCCACATGCCTTCCAATAGCAGGTAAACTGACTATGAATAAAATTAATATGAAGACGATTCTCTTCATGCTACCGTTCTAATCAATGGATAAAATCAAACAGCTGCCCGTTCAGGGTTTCGCCCGCTTCCAGCATGCTCATATGCCCGATATCCGGCATCACGTAAATATACGATATATCGGGCAGGCTAACCTGTTTCAATACATCGGCCATGGGTGCTGCTATATCATCGGTACCCATTACGAACAGAACAGGTATACCGTTGCTTTTTAACACTGCTGTGTAGTCGGGCCGCTCCATCATGGCCCTGTAATATTGTTGCAAGGCTTCTTTTGAGAAAGACTCGCCCCGCTGTATCAATGCAGCTATTTTTTCCGGGAACTGATTTTTAAAATGATTGCCAAACAAGTTGGGGATTGTATTTTTTAAAAATGGCCCTACCCCAAATTTTTCCAGAAATTCGATGGCTTTGCTGCGGCTTATTTTTTTTTCTTCGCTATCGGCGAATGCAGTAGAATGAATCAGGCCGAAGCCGGTTAAATATGCGGGAAATTTTTTGGCAAAAGCCAGGGTAATATATCCACCCATACTATGGCCCAGCATGATACAGGATTCAATCTGTTCCTTGTCGAGTATTGCTTTGATACAGCAGGCATAATCTTCCATCCCAACGGGCTTACCAGATTTCAGCAAAGCCGATTTACCCGAGCCGGGCAGGTCGGGTACCAATAAACGGCAATGGTTTTTCAGAAAATCAACCTGGCTTTCCCAGATCCTGCTATCCTCACCAAATCCATGCAACAGTACCACCGTTTTGCCCACACCTGTGAGCCGGTAAAACAGGGTAGTATCTTTATACGGAAGGGTCTTAAACATGCTTGCCATCTTTACTTAATTGCAGGCTCCTGAAACAGAGTAAAAATGTAAGCGGGAATAAAGCAATATTCAGTTGCTGTGGTAACCAGTACCAGCACAGCATCATGAGCGCAAACAGGATGGCTGTTAGCCGGAAATATTTTCCAACCCATTTTCCTCCTTTCCAAAGCGCAAAAGCAGCCCATAAATTTACAGGCAAAACCAGGAGCAGGTTATAATTAGCGGCACAGGCTTTGTGGTCTGTTCCCAACCACATGAATACCAGCAGAATACCCATTAAACCCGTTAGTAAAAAAAGCAGGAAATCCATTGTTTTCAAAACCCTTTTTGCATAACTGTTTTTAACAAAAAACAGCCCCGCAAAAACCAGTAATAAAGCACCAAAAACGATCAGCGGCCAATCAATAATTGCAGGCTCCTGCATAACCGCTGCATACAAAATATTTTTTTCTGCCACCATCCCGGAAGCATCCAGCCCCTTCATTAAATAATCGGGCAGAAACATGGAATGAAACCGGTTTACTTTCCTGTCGATGGGGCTGCCCAATAAAAGATCTATCCCCAGTTTGCTCCAGGGTTTGGCTCCTTTGTTCAGGTATTCATGCAACATATTTCTGAAACTGGTACCGGCTGGAACCAGGTCTGTGCCTGCAACAAATCCGGTATAACGGATCAATAAATCCCTCACCCTGGAAGTACAGTTATTGTACAAAAAATCGTATTGGTAATAACGGGATGGCCCCGAAAGATTATCTCTTAAAGCCCGGTGCAGATTTTGTTTGGCAGCAGGCGACAAACGCAATACCTGCTCTGTTACTTTTCTTTGCTCATACTGGTACTCGTATAAAAAACGGTCAAGGGCAGAAACAGACAAAAAATAATCCAGTTTACCCCGGGTAAATTTGGAATAGAAATCGGGGTCATCAAAATCGAAAGTGCCGAAATTGTAAACCAGATCGGTATGCTGCACACTATCTACAACCCTGATGGCAGTATGCCCGAAAGTAGCGTACAATTCCTCGCCGGGGTCGCAGGTAAGGATACTGATTCTTAAATGAGCATCACTGTTTTGTGCCGGCAGAGCGCTGAAAATGCGCAGCAGTAAAATAAGTAAGAGCCCCCCTTTTTTCACGATTTTTTTTTGAAAGGTACAGCAGAATTGAATTCAATTGCTTAAGCATTGGTTGGTTCATCGAATTCCAAAAGCTGTCCAACAAAAAAGTGACTGCAGGGCAGTCACTTCAATACCTGTATTTCTTAGCAGCATTATTTCCTGCTATAATTCGGCGATTCCTTGGTTATATCCACATCATGGGTATGGCTTTCTTTCATTCCGGCATTGGTAATTTTTACAAAAATGGCCTGCTGCAGGGCTTTGATATTTTTTGCGCCACAATAGCCCATGCCTGCTCTCAGGCCACCTACATACTGGTAAACAATCTCGTTAAGGTTTCCCTTATAGGCCACCCTTCCTTCAATTCCTTCAGGAACATATTTTTTTAAATCGGCTTCTACATCCTGAAAATAACGATCACCACTTCCCTGGCTCATGGCACCCATACTGCCCATACCTCTGTATTCCTTGAATTTACGTCCTTCATAGATAATGGTATCACCGGGACTTTCTTCTACTCCTGCAAATACAGAACCCATCATTACGGCATTGGCACCGGCTGCCAGGGCTTTTACCATATCGCCGGTATAACGGATACCGCCATCGGCAATCAAAGGAATGCCAATGGGTGCCAAAGCTTTACTGGCTTCCATTACAGCGGTTAGTTGCGGCACACCCGCCCCTGCTACAATTCTTGTGGTGCAGATAGACCCCGGTCCAATACCCACTTTTACACAGTTTGCGCCTGCTTCAGCCAATGCGATGGCACCGGCAGCAGTGCCTACATTACCTGCGATGATTTGTAACTGCTTGAAATTTTTTCGCAATGCTTTCAATGCCTGGATTACGCCCTTGCTGTGACCGTGTGCACTGTCGAGGGTTACCACATCAACACCAACCTGTTGCAAAGCAGCTGCGCGATCCATTAAATCATTGGTAATGCCCAAAGCTGCCCCAACCAATAAGCGGCCAAAACCATCTTTACCGGCATTGGGGAAATTGCGTAACTGTAAAATATCGCGGTAGGTAATCAATCCGATTAGCTTTCCCTGTTTATTTACTACGGGCAGCTTTTCAATTTTATACTGGCGAAGAATTTTCTCCGCTTTTTTCAGGTCAGTTCCTTCCGGTGCAGTGATGAGGTTTTCTTTTGTCATCACTTCTTTCACTTTCCGTTGCTTATCTGTTTCAAAGCGCAAATCCCTGTTGGTAAGAATTCCAACCAGTTTCTGCTGCGCATCAACAATCGGAATTCCGCCTATTTTATTATCCTTCATTAATTTCAATGCATCGCCAATAGTGGCATTGATCAATAAAGTAATCGGATCAAGAATCATCCCGCTTTCACTTCTTTTCACTTTCCTAACCTGCTCTGCCTGCTTGTCGATACTCATGTTTTTGTGCAAAATTCCCAGTCCGCCTTCTCTTGCCAGTGCAATGGCAAGATTGGCTTCCGTAACAGTGTCCATTGCTGCAGAAAGCATGGGGATGTTCAAAGTGATTTCCCGGGTAAGCTGGGTACGGATATCTACTTCACGGGGAAGTATTTCACTATAGGCTGGCATTAACAACACATCATCAAATGTGAGTCCTTCGCCGAATAACCTTGAATTTGCTGATTTACTGGGTAGGGGAGTATTTCTTCTTGCCATTAGCAAAGATACTATGGCAATTAAATGCCGCCCAAAATTTTTTTCAGTTGATTGAATTACTGGTGGTTATGATCGTCTTGCCCTGTCTGAAACGGCTGGGTCAAAAATCTATTTCTGCTTACCTTTGCAGGAATGTTTCGAAAATCAATCCCTTCAGCAAATCCCTATTTTAACTTCCAGTTCGGGCTTCTCTGCTTCAGCAATTTTCTTTTCAGCTGCAGTTTTACCATGATGCTGCCGGAATTACCGGGCTATCTTACTAAAATGGGTGGGGGGGAATACAAGGGCTTGATTATTGCCTTGTTTACCTTGATGGCAGGAATTTCGCGACCCTTTAGCGGAAAGCTGACGGATACCGTAGGAAGGGTACCGGTAATGATTTTTGGATCACTGGTTTGTATGGTCTGCAGTTTATTGTACCCTGTTCTTACTACTGTAGGCGGTTTTTTATTATTGCGTTTTTTTCATGGATTTTCAACGGGTTTTAAACCAACTGCCACATCTGCCTATGGTGCCGATGTGGTGCATGAATCCAGAAGAGGTGAGGCATTGGGTGCATTGGCTATAGGCTATTCTTTAGGGTCTTCGGTTGGTCCGCTCGCAGGAAGTATGCTGGTTGCTTCCTTCTCGTATAAACTGATGTTTATTGTTTCCGCTTTTTGTGCATTGGGCTCTGTTACTATCCTGTACAATATCAGGGAAACGCTCAAAGACCCTCAAAAATTTTCTTTCGGGCTACTGAAAATAAAGCGCACAGAAATTTTCGACAGCAGTTCCGTAAAGCCTGCCCTGGTCATGTTTTTACTTTGCTTTCCCATTGGATGTATCCTCACGCTGTCGCCCGAGCTTAGCGAGTCGGTGGGCCTGCACAACAAGGGATTTTTCTATGCGGTTTACACGATCGCTTCTTTGCTGATAAGGCTGGTTGGAGGAAAACTTTCCGACCGGTATGGAAGGATTATTGTGCTAATCATTGCTGCTTTCTTTCAGGCAATTTCTTTTTTTATGCTGGCAAAAGCCCACTCGGTTTTTATGGTAACCATCAGTGCGATAAGTTTTGGTTGTGCTATCGGATTAAATGCGCCCACATTGATGGCCTGGGCAATCGACCTGTGTAAAATCGAAAACAGGGGCAAAGCTGTTGCCTCGGTATATATAGCGCTGGAACTGGGGATTGGGGTTGGTGCTATTTTCTCGGCCTGGATATATGATCGGACTGCAAACCTGCTCTACCCCTTTATTTCCCCGGCCATACTGGCCATCTTGGCCATGCTGCTCTTGGTTTTCTGGAGAAAGCAGGCAAAAAATGCAAGACTGGTTTCCTCAGCTGAAATGGATTTTACGGAATAGCACAGATTAGAAAATGTATTGATACCGGTAATGGTTCTTTTGTTTTACCTGCTTGGTAGCTTCATTCACTATGCACTGAAATGTTTAGCCCAGCAGGTACATTTTTCCGGGCAGTGAAATAATTACCTGTTGCATTTCGAGATTTAATAAAGCGGCCGCCACTTTACTGCTGCTCAAACCACTTTGCAGATACACAGTGTCAATATGCGTAGGGCTTTGCTCATTCAGTAATGCAACAATTGTTTGCTCATTCTCAGTTAACTGAACAAACAATTCTTTTTGCTTCCTGATTTTTTTCTTTTTCTCAAGCCAGCCCAAACTATCCAGCAATTGATCTGCACCGGTAATTAAACAGGCTTTGTTTTGCCTGATTAATTGTAAACAACCGCTGCTCTTATTATCACCAATCCTTCCCGGAAATGCAAACAGGTCGCGGTTGTAATTAAAAGCAAGCTCTGCAGTAATCATGCTTCCCCCTTTAACAGCTGTTTCAATTACGATTGTTGCGTCACACATACCTGCTACAATTCTGTTTCTTTTGGGAAAATTATGTTTGTCGGGTTTGCTCCCGGTACCGAATTCCGTTAACAAACCTCCCTGTAAAATCATTTCTCTGGCCAATGAAATATGCTGTGCAGGGTAAATACTGTCAAGCCCATGACCAAGTACCCCTACCGTATTCAAATGCTGCTGTAAGGCGGTTCTGTGGGCAATGGCATCAATGCCGAATGCCAGCCCGCTTACTACCAGTACCTGCTCCGACTGCAGTGACCATATCAGTTGTTCTGTTAACTGCTTTCCGTATTCTGTATGATTTCTGGTTCCAATAATGCTGATGATTCTGCTGCAGTTAAGATCTGCATTGCCCTTGTAAAAAAGCAGGGTTGGCGGATCAAAACAATGCAGCAGTCTTTTGGGATAATGCTTATCGGTCAAGAACAATGGCTGAATCTGGTGTTTACAGAGGTACCCAATTTCCTTTTCTGCCCGATTGAAATCATGCCAGTTTTTGATACTTGTGGCACAGCTGCTTCCTATCCCTTCCAGCAGGCTCAATTCTTTTTTTCTTGCCTTAAAAATTGCTTCTGCAGTTCCAAAATGATCGATAAGAATTTTACAACGAACAGGCCCCAGCTCAGGAATCATGGTAAGGGCAAGCCTGTATAATAAATCATCCGGCATAAAAAAATTTATGCCAATGTCAGGAAAAAAAAGGTTGATTTTTAGGGTATTTATACTTTATAAACCCGTAATGGTAAAAGTAGTTCTACGGTTTCTTGCCCTGCCGGTTTCTGTCGTATTGTCTGCTATCGGTTGCAAAGAACCATAACCTTTTGCACTTAGTCTGCCTGCAGCAATCCCTTTTTCAATTAAATAATTGACAATGGCATTGGCCCTGTTAGCCGAAAGTTTCAGGTTGTCTTCTGCTTTGCCCGTATTGTCGGTATGCCCGCTGATTTCCAGTTTTAAACTTGGATTTTCTATGAGCACCTGCAACAGTTTCCCCAGTTCTACCTCACTGCCTGTGGGCAGTTCAGCTGAGTTGGTGGCAAAAAGAATATGCTGAAAAGTGCTTACAATATTCAATGCTACCGGCTGTAAAAAAATGTCTTTCTGAAAAACACTGTCTGCTTCTTTGTTTTCAAGCCCGTACAGTTCGCTGTAAAAAAGGTATCCTTTCCTGTTAACGGTAAATGTATATTCACTGCCTGTTGGTAATGTGATAAAGTATTCGCCCAGTTCGTCTGTCTGAACTTTCATCAGTGTTTGTTTGCTGCCGTTATCCGTTAGTTCTACTGAGGAGGGCAGGGGCTTATGGGTAATCTTATCCAGCACTTTTCCTTTTACATAAAATGTTCTGTGTGGCCGTATATCAGTCCTCAATTCAAAACGATACAGGTCCAGCATACCCCTGCTGTCATTTCTGTCGCTGGCATAATAAGCGGTTAATCCATCCGCTGAAACTGCCATGCTGCCTTCATTTTCAATGGTATTAATCGGATAGCCCAGGTTTTCCGGTGCGGTCCATTCTCCCTTTTCATTTTTTCGCAACACAAATAAATCTGACTCTCCATATCCGGGTAAACCATTGGATGTGTAATAAAGTGTTTGGTTGTCGGCATGAATAAAAGGTGCCTGCTCATCTCCTGCAGAATTAATTACAGGTCCCATATTTACGGCATCTCCCCATTTTCCATTGGCATTGCGATAGCTTACATATAAGTCCAGTCCGCCATAACCACCGGGCCGGTTACTGCAAAAATAAAGGGCTCTTTTATCGGGGCTGATGGCAGGTCCGCTTTCATAAAAATCGGTATTCACGGCACTGCCCAGATTCTGGGGTTCGCTCCAGCCCTGTGGAGTATAATAAGCAATATAGAGATCAAAACTTTTGTGCGACTGGTCTGTTAATTCACCTGCAAAAAGCATCCATTCACCATCCTGTGAAACAGTCAGTGCGCCTTTGTTTGTTTCAATATTGATATCACCCGGAATTGCTGAAGCAGCTCCAAATCCCCTGGCGGTCATTTTGCTCTGCATAAAATCTTCCCTACGATGGCCATCTTTTCGGGTAAATACCAGCATACTGTCTGTAACGGTAACGGAGGGATAATATTCTGCATAGGCCGAGTTCACACTGTCGCCCAGATTAACCGGTCTGAACAGATAAGTATTGCCGGGATGTTTTGCGGCATAGGCGATAGCAAATTCATAGGAATGCTTTCTGTACATCCCGCTGCGAATACTTCGCTCATTCAATTTCGGGTATCGTAAAAAATCATTCACGGCTGTCAGGGCTTCTTCGAATTTGCCCTGTCCTGCAAGATTTATCGAGTAAGGCAACGAATAGATTACAAAATAAGCCGTGTCTTTCTGCCTGGCTTTTTCGTAGAGCTTAACCGACTGGTCATATTTTTTTACCTGGCCCAGTGCACCCGCAAGTGATAAATAGGCATCAATAAAATTGGAATCCTCTTTAATGGATTGCGACAAAAGGGGAACAGCTTCCGCCACCATACCATCTCTCAAATAATCCAATGCTTTTTCATAACTGCGAATGGCTTTTGCATTTATTTTTTCAGGATTGTACACTTGCGCAAAGCCGAAATGGCCAATGGTCAAAAGAAATAAAATAAAAAAATGCTTTGCCATAGATTACCGGCTCAAGTTCGATAAAATCGGGAGAATAGATTTGTTAAAATATGCTTGCGATGCTTAAACTTGTTGATTTCACAAGGTAGGGTGAAGATAAAAAGTTTGGTAGTATGATGGTATCGGATAAGCCCAAACAACCCACCACTAACAAAAGGAATTGCCGGCTTTAAGGTACATTGATATACTTATGTACCTGCAAACTCAGTGCCCATTTGGGATGGGCTTTGATATAGTCGATGATTAGTGGACTTATTACCGCAGCTTTATCCCATTCAGGTTGCAGGTATAATTTGCAGGAGGGATTTACCAGCGCAGCATAGGTTTCTGCCCAGTCAAAATCATGTTTATTAAAAACAACCACTTTCAATTCGTGGGCAAGCGGTATAATAGGAGCCAGGGGAGCTTTGAATTTTTTGGGTGATAGGCAGATCCAGTCCCAGTTGCCGCTAAGGGGGGAAGAGCCGGAAGTTTCAATATTTGTTTCAAAGCCAGCAGCTTTTAAGGCAGTGGTTAGTTCATGGAGCGAATGCATCAGGGGCTCGCCTCCGGTTATAACGGCCAGTTTGCCTGGATATTTTTTGGCCTCACCCACAATCGATTCAATTGTTTGCAGGGGATGTTTGGATGCATCCCAGCTTTCTTTTACATCACACCAAACACAGCCCACATCACAACCTCCCAGCCTGATAAAATAGGCGGCACGACCCTGGTGAAAGCCTTCACCCTGCAGGGTATAGAAGGATTCCATAACGGGTAATCTTGTTTCAGCAGCTTGCATGCGAGGGATTCAGCATTAATAATCAGTGGTTAAAGAATATCGTTATTGATCAGCCATTATTCAAGAGGTAAGCCTGTAAGGTATTTCTGAGCAAACCGGCAATGGTCATTAACCCCACCCCACCCGGAACCGGGGTGATGGCGCTTGTTTTTGGGGCCACTTCTTCGAATGCCACATCGCCCTTGATGCGAAAACCTTTTTTGGCGCTGGGGTCATCTACCCGGGTAATACCCACATCTATCACCACTGCACCATCTTTAACCATCTCTGCTTTCACAAACCCGGGTCTTCCCAAAGCTGCAACGATGATATCTGCCTGGAGGCAGATATCTTTAAGGTTATGTGTGTGAGAATGGCAAATACTAACTGTGCAGTTGCCTCTTTTCAGGTTGCTGCTTAGCAGGATACTCATTGGTCTGCCAACAATATTACTTCTGCCAATGACTACTGCATGTTTTCCCTTTGTTTCAATATCAAAATGTTCAAGCATGAGCATGATACCGTAGGGGGTGGCAGGTAAGAAACTGGGTAATCCCTGCACCAGTTTGCCTGCACTGCTGGGATGGAAGCCGTCCACATCTTTGGCGGGATTAATGGCTTCTATCACTTTTTGCTCACGAATCTGTTTGGGGAGGGGTAATTGAACAAGGATGCCATCTACTAAAGGATTGCTGTTTAGTTTCTCTATTTCTGCCAGTAAAACCTCCTCCGTTACATCCGCATCCAGCCGGATCAGGGTAGATTGAAACCCCACTTCCGCACAATTTTTTACTTTACTGGCTACATAGGTTTCGCTGGCCCCGTTTGAGCCCACCAGTATGGCTGCCAGATGGGGGGCTCGTTTACCGCCGGCCAAAATTGCCCCGGTTTCTGTGATTATGTCCGATTTTACAGCTGCGGCTGCAATTTTTCCGTCTAATAGTAACATAGTGCTGCAAAATTATTGGAAATGGAGCAGCTAAACTGCTTTTTTTTGACAGGTAGTCGATGAATTATTGAATAATAATTTATTTTAATATTAAACAATTCAATCAAAATGCATAAATATATATATGTTTAATATTATATAAAAGTCAATAATATATATATTATATAATAATTTACTTAACTTATTTTTAAGTTTTACGCAGCCATTTTTTCTGTTTATCGGTCTTGGAATGGTTCGGGATAATATTAACTGATTGTAAAATCTGTTGAATTAGTTTTTTTTTAACATTTTATGTCAATTGGTTATATTTGCCCACTCAAAAGTTTATCTAAAAACTAAAAACATGAAGAAAATTGTATCCACACTTGTAGTGGCTTTGCTAGGTTTTTCTATAGCAGCCATTGCTCAGGTTCGTCCGATTACGGGAACCGTTAAAGATGACCAGGGGGCTCCTGTTCCCGGTGTTTCTGTTAAAGTCAAAGGAGGCAGTACCAATGCCATCGGCGATGCTAACGGTTCTTTTAAAATCAGCGCATCTGAAAATGATGTATTGGTTTTCAGTGCAGTTGGTTTCGGCAGCATTGAACAAAAAGTTGGTAAAGCCTCCGCTCTCAATATTGCATTGGCCAAAACGGTTAATGAATTAGAGAATGTGGTTGTTACCGCTCAGGGTATCAAAAAGAAAAGCAAAGAGATCGGTTATGCTTACGCAAAGGTTTCCAATGAGGAAATCAACGTAGGTCGCTCTCCGCAATTGGCCCAGGCTTTATCCGGTAAGGTTTCCGGTTTGGCTATTTACAATGTAAACAATAGCGTTGACCCTGCTGTTAAAGTGGTATTACGTGGTTACCGTTCTTTGACCGGTAATAACGACGCCCTGGTGGTATTGGATGGTATGCAAACAACTTCTACCGTTCTTGCAACCATTAACCCCAATGATATTGACAACGTATCTATCCTGAAAGGTGGACAGGCGGCAACGCTTTATGGTTCTGCCGGTATCAACGGTGCTATCGTAATTACTACCAAAAAAGGTGCAAAGGGTAAATTAAAAGTTTCTTATTCCAATTCTACCAACCTTGAGCAGATCAGTTTTCTGCCCTGGTTCCAGGATCAATATGGTAATGGCTCACACTATGCAGCTTCTTTTGGTTCTGCAGGTTATAAGACCAATTACCTGGATCGTATGCACGATAACTGGCGTCCATTTGAAAACCAGCAATATGGTGAGCCATTTGATGGCAAAGACAGAATCATTGGCCGTGTTTTGGAAGATGGCAGCAAATTAATTGTTCCATATTCTCCAGTAGCCAATGCAAGACGCAAAGCCTTCGATATTGGTGTTTCTACCAATAACCAGGTAAGCTTCCAGGGTGGTGATGACAATGGAACTTTCTATATGTCAATAGAGAACAATAAAATCAATGGTATCGTTCCGGGCGACAAAAGTGATCGTACCGGTGTAAGATTGGGATCTACCAAAGAATACGGTAAATTAAGTGTTGGTTTCAATGCTTCTTATACGCAGGTTGCTTACGACAGAACTTCTTCTAACTTCTATTCTGATTTATTCAACGTTGCACCAAACGTACCTATCGATCAAATGAGGGACTGGCAGAATAATAAATTTGCCAACCCGAATGGTTTCTATGACGATTATATCAACAACCCTTATTTCAACAAAGACAATAACCGCCAGCAATACCAGGATGCCAATATTCAGGGTAATGTTGAGTTGAACTACCGTGCTTTGAACTGGTTAACCTTCACTGATAAGCTGGGTATCATGAACAACTCACGCATCAGTAAAGCTCGTACGGGTAAATTCCTTTACACAGACTGGGCTAAGACCAAAGCCTATGTTCCTGCCCCATGGGATTATGCCAATGACTACGATGGTATCGACAGGGCTGCAGTTGATATCTTAGGTGGTGTTTCCGATGGATCATCAACTGAAAATGTAGTGAACAATGAGTTTCAGGCACAGATGAAAAAAGATATCGGACAGTTTTCCAATAAATTAATCCTCGGTTTCAGCTTATACCAGCGTAAAACCAAGTCTATCAGTGTAAGTTCAAGCTCAGTGGTTATCCCTGATGTTTACAACGTTGCCAACAGACAGGGTGAATTAGGTGGTGGTGAGTCGAATACTACAGAGCGCAAGTATGGTTACTATGCCGACTTGAGCAGTACTTATAAAGACTGGTTAACCATCAACGGTACTTTCCGTTATGATGCAACTTCCAGGTTCTATAAGGCAGACAGACCTTCTGACTTGTATTCTTATCCTTACTATGGTGTGGCGGTATCTTTTATTGCAACAGATGCCTTCCCTTCATTGAAAAGCAAGAACTTTAATTACCTGAAACTGCGTGCCAACGTTAACAAAAACGGTAACGACAACCTGCCTTTGTATGGTATGGACCTGACTTACCCTAACGGTACAGGATTCCCTTATGGTAATGTGGTTGGATTTACAGTAGGTAATACCCTGCCTGATGCCAACCTTAAACCGGAATTTGTTACTTCTTACGAAGCTGGTGCTGAGTTACAGTTGTTCAATAACCGTGTTAACCTTGATCTGACTGCTTACACACAAACTTCAAAAGGGCAGGTAATCACTGTTAGAATCCCTAACACAACCGGTTTCTCTAACCTGTTGATCAATGTGGGTGAATCTAAAAACTGGGGTTATGAAGCTGACTTGAAAGTGCAGATATTACGTGCACGTGCCCTTAAATGGGATGTTAACCTGAGATACTCTTACAACGATAATAAAGTTATCGATCTGTATCCCGGTGTAGACCAGTTCGTATTGAGTTCTAATACGGCTACAACCAACGTAATTAAAGGAGAGCAGTTTCCAATGTTGAAATCAGACGGATATGTTTTTGCATCTGATGGTTCCGGAAGAAGAATGGTAAATGCCACAACCGGTTACCCACTTAGAAATACCACACTGGAAAACAGAGGAAGAACACTGCCTCGTGATATCGTTGGATTGGGATCCAGATTGTCTTACAAAGATTTCTCTTTCTCTTTCAACTTTGAATACCGTGGTGGTAACGTTATGTACAGTGCCATTGGTTCTGACATGACCTTTACAGGTTCTGGCGGATGGACTTCAAACAGAGCACCGCATGCATTCGAAAATTCTGCTTACACAGATGCTTCAGGCAAACTGGTGTACAATGAAGGAGCTGCTGCAGTTAATGTACGTGAAGCTGAATATGGTTTGTGGGTTGATAACTACCGCAATATCGGAACCAACTGGGTTACTCCAGCCTGGTTCATCAAACTGAGAGATGTAAATCTTGCTTATAATTTCCCTGCGAAATTAATCAGCAAAACAAAAATCTTCTCAGGTGCAAGCGTGGCTTTGTACGGAAGAAACTTATTTACGATTGTTGATAAGACGAACTTCTTTACAGATCCTGAGTTTGCTACAACAACAGGTAATGGTCTTGGGTTGAATAACTCACTCAATACACCTCCTGTTAGACAATATGGTATTAACGTAAACCTGACATTCTAAACGTCAAATACAATTAATTCTTAAAATTTTGAATATGAAATTTAAATCATTATTCGGGATAGCAGCTTTAGCGGCTTTGACAATCTCTACAGGATGTAATAAATCCTACCTGGATGTCAACGTGAACCCTAATAGCTCACCCACCGCAACACCGGCATTCGTATTAACGAATGCAATGAATACCACCGCAAGAAATATGGTGAGTCCTAATGAACTCGGATCTTACTGGTCCGGTCAGTGGACCCAATCCAGTTCTTATATTTTGAGTACAGCTACTTTTAGCTATATCATTAACAATACCAACTTTAACTACTGGGATGGTATGTATGATAACCTGCAGGATTACCAGTATGTAATCGATAATGCAGATGGACTGAGCCAGAAATACTTTAAAGGTCCGGCTAAAGTAATGAAGGTATACAACTACCAGGCACTGGTAGATATGTATGGTGATTTACCTTATAGCGATGCCTTAAAAGGTGTTGGATCACTCGCGCCAAAATTTGATGACCAGAAAGCAGTATATGCTGCCTTGATCACTTCTTTGGATGATGCAATTGCAGATTTGAAAGCCAATCCTTTTTCAAGTGCGTATGCAGGTGCCGACATCATTTTTGCCGGAAATGTTACCAAATGGATCCGTTTTGCCAATTCCCTTAAACTGCGCATTTTGATGCACCAGTCAAGGGTAGCTTCACAAGCTGCTTATATCACTACCGAAATCAACAAAATCGTAACAGAAGGAAGTGGTTTCATTACAGGTGAGGAAGTAGGTGCAGGTGGACCCTCTCTTTTCCTTGCAACTGCAGGTAAATTAAATCCGATTTATGATACCTGGGGTTATGATGCAAACGGTGCCGTTCGTGCACTGGCACGTTTCCCTCGTCCTACCAAGTTCTTATTTG
>JBDKLG010000247.1:0-6319 GCA_039795695.1 Bacteroidota bacterium | reverse complement strand
GTCCGATGCCTCAAACAAAAGAGCATATCCTCCTGGCTCGTCAGGTAGGTGTACCCCGTATCGTTGTTTTCATGAACAAAGTTGACCTGGTAGACGATCCTGAATTATTAGAATTAGTTGAAATGGAAGTTCGTGAGTTGTTAACTTCTTACGGATTTGATGGCGATAATACTCCAATCATTCAGGGTTCTGCAACAGGCGCTTTGGCTGAAGATCCAAAATGGGTTGCAAAAATCGACGAACTGATGGAAGCTGTTGACAGCTATATTCCATTGCCTCCCCGTCCTATCGATATGCCATTCCTGATGTCTGTAGAAGACGTGTTCTCTATCACCGGTCGTGGTACAGTTGCTACCGGTCGTATTGAGCGTGGTATCATCAAAGTGGGTGAAGCAGTTGAAATCGTAGGTCTGATGGAAGCTCCATTAAGTTCTACTGTAACAGGTGTTGAAATGTTCAAAAAATTACTGGACGAAGGTCAGGCAGGTGATAACGCCGGTTTGCTTTTGCGCGGTATTGAGAAAAAAGATATCCGTCGCGGTATGGTAATCTGTAAGCCAGGTTCTATCACTCCGCACACTGAATTCAAAGGTGAGGTTTATGTATTGAGCAAAGAAGAAGGCGGACGTCACACTCCATTCTTCAACAAATACCGTCCTCAGTTCTATTTCCGTACCACCGATGTTACCGGTGAATGTTCTCTGCCTGCAGGAACTGAAATGGTAATGCCCGGTGATAATATCGGTTTAACTGTTAAACTGATCCAGCCAATTGCGATGGAGAAAGGTTTGAAATTCGCGATTCGTGAAGGAGGTCGTACAGTAGGTGCCGGACAGGTTACTGAAATCATCAAATAAGCAATAACCGCAAGGTTTTTGTTCAAAGCAAATGTTTTTTGATTACATTTGTAACATACTACTAAAAGCTGTCCTGAGTACTCGGGATAGCTTTTGGTTTTCTACGGGCATCGTACAACGGTTAGTATTAAGGTCTCCAAAACCTTCGATCTGGGTTCGAATCCTAGTGCCCGTGCTGAGTAATTTGACAATTTGAAAATTTGAAAATTGGTACCATGAATAAAATTGCTACATATTTCAAAGAGAGTTACCGTGAGTTACTGGAGAAAGTAACCTGGCCTTCCTGGACACAGTTGCAACAGAGCACAGTAATTGTTCTGGTAGCCACCGTTATCATTACAGCAATGGTATGGGTGATGGATTTTTCGAGCAACCAGTTATTGAAGCTGATTTATTCATTATTTAAGTAAGCAGCATGGAAACCGTTGTAGAAACAGCAGGAGTAGAATCCGCAGCACCTCAGGCAGATACCAAATGGTATGTACTTAGGGTAGTGAGTGGTAAAGAGCGCAAGGTAAAAGAATACCTAGATAAGGATATCATTCGCAGTGGGTGGCAGGAAATTATCAAACAGATTTTCCTCCCCATGGAAAAAGTATACAAAGTGCAGAACGGTAAAAAAGTAATGCGCGAAAAAAACTATTTTCCGGGTTATGTGATGATGGAAGTACTGGATGGTAAACTAAACGATGATATTGTACAGCATATCAGCAATATCAGTAACGTGATGCACTTCCTTACCGATGGCAAAGGCTCTAAGGGCAATATCATTTCACTTCGTAAGAGTGAAGTAAATAAAATGCTGGGTAAAGTGGATGAGATGAATGACCAGGGTGTTACCATGAGCGAACCATTCATCGTGGGCGAAACCATCAAAATCATCGAAGGTCCTTTCAACGACTTCAATGGCGTTATCGAAGACGTAAATGATGAGAAGAAAAAACTGAAAGTGTCCGTAAAAATATTCGGAAGATCCACTCCTGTTGAACTCAGCTATATGCAGGTGGAAAAACTTAATTAATTGAACGACAACTTACTAAAAGAGGCTGTATCTGCTATTGATACAGCCTCTTTTATTTGCCCCCCATCCTCCCAAAAAAAACCGAACAACCATTGTACTGCCCCATTTGAAAGCCGGGTAAGTCCGAAGCATTGATTGGTATAGGGGGTTGAACTGGCTAATAGGGATATTTTCGATGCGTTTATAGCTATTGATAGTCAAGTAGTTAAGAAAATCCGAATGAATGACTGGAATATTTTTTTTAACTTTTAACTCCTGACTCTTAACTCCTCACTTCTTTTCCCTACCTTTGCCGCCCCAAAAGTTCTTTTTTTAAAGAACGATTGACTTTGGGAGTCCCGCTGAAAGCGTGACGCTATTACCAATTAAATCGAAAAAAAATGGCAAAAGAAATCTCAGGCTTCGTGAAGCTGCAGGTGAAAGGTGGTCAAGCCAATCCCGCGCCTCCGGTAGGCCCCGCACTCGGTTCCAAGGGTGTGAACATTATGGAGTTCTGCAAACAGTTCAATGCAAGAACCCAGGATAAAATGGGAAAAGTTGTTCCTGTTTTAATTACTGTTTATTCTGATAAGTCTTTCGACTTCATCATTAAAACTGCTCCTGCCGCTGTCCAGTTAATGGAAGCCGCAAAAATCCAGAAAGGATCTAAGGAAAGTAACCGTCAAAAAGTAGGTAAAGTAAGCTGGGATCAGGTTGAGGCAATTGCCAAAGACAAAATGTCCGACTTAAATGCCTTCACTTTGAACAGTGCAATGAGCATGGTTGCCGGTACTGCCCGTAGTATGGGTTTAACCGTTGACGGAAAAGCTCCCTGGGAAAACTAAATTTATTCATCTTGTCTGCCAACAGGCAGGCTTACAAACATTAGAAAATGGCACTTACTAAAAAAAGAAAAGTAGCAGTAACTAAGGTGGATAAAAACAAAGTTTATTCCCTGAAAGATGCATCTACACTGGTTAAAGAAATTAATTGTACCAAATTCGACAGTTCTGTTGATTTGCATATCCGTTTAGGAGTTGATCCTAAAAAAGCCGACCAGCAGGTTCGCGGAACAGTATCTCTTCCACATGGAACCGGTAAAACCAAGAAGGTATTGGTTCTTTGTACGCCTGATAAAGAAGCTGCCGCCAAAGAAGCCGGCGCTGATTATGTGGGACTGGATGAGTTTATCACCAAGATTGAAGGAGGATGGGTTGATATGGATGTAATCATCGCAACCCCTTCTGTAATGCCTAAGATTGGTAAACTGGGTAAAGTGTTGGGTCCACGTAACCTGATGCCAAACCCTAAAACAGGAACCGTTACGAATGACGTGGCTGCTGCTGTAAATGAAGTAAAGGGCGGTAAAATTGCTTTCAAAGTAGATAAAGCAGGTATCGTTCATGCTTCCATCGGTCGTGTATCATTTGCTCCGGATAAAATTGCAGAAAACAGTGCCGAACTGATTAATGCAATCATCAAACTGAAGCCATCTACCGCAAAAGGAATCTACCTGAGAGGTGTTAGCATGGCAAGTACAATGAGCCCCGGTATCACATTAGACACGAAATCATTAATGAACTAATCCTGGTGATTCCCCAAAGGAAAATGACCCGGGTTTATAAAAAGATTAGTTATGACAAAAGATCAAAAAAATGAGGTAATCGAAATCCT
Source organism: Bacteroidota bacterium (assembly GCA_039795695.1). Lineage (GTDB taxonomy): Bacteria > Bacteroidota > Bacteroidia > Chitinophagales > Chitinophagaceae > Sediminibacterium. The sequence continues at coordinate 2,788 of JBDKLG010000247.1, read as the reverse complement.
GAAAGGGAAGTTCGCTCAGTACAATAATTTTTACATCACCGATACCGAATCACTTACCGTTGAACAGGTATCTAATCTTCGTCGTACTTGCTTTAACAAGCAGGTTGAAATGAAGGTTGCGAAAAATACACTGATCCGTAAAGCACTCGAAGCAATTGATGCAGAAAAATATGCAGGTATTTATGCTTCCCTGAACAATGTAACTGCATTGATGTTCTCAGAAAATCCTAAGGACCCTGCTTTGATCATCAGTTCTTTCCGCAAAGCAAGCAATGGCGACAGGCCCGTGCTGAAAGCTGCATTCATTAATGGCGATGTATTTACCGGCGATAATAACCTGACTGCCTTAACCAAAATCAAGACCAAGAATGAATTGATCGGTGAAGTAATCGGATTATTGCAATCTCCTGCAAAACGTGTATTGGCTGCATTGTTGCACCACCACGAGAAGCAGGCAGTAGCTGCAGAATAATTAAAAGTTAATGGTTAATAGTCAAGTTTTCACTTTTAACGCTTAACTCAAAATACCCCAGGCCTGAGGGAAAATAAAGGCAAATTTTTTTAAACCATCCGTCGGATCTCATCAAACAGAAATGAAGACGGAAAAAATTTAAACACATGGCAGACGTTAAAACATTAGCCGAAACATTAGTAGGCTTAACAGTAAAAGAAGTTCAGGAATTAGCTGATGTATTGAAAGCTGATTACGGTATCGAACCAGCTGCTGCTGCAGTAGTAGTTGCAAGCGGAGATGGCGGCGGAGCTGCTGCTGCTGAAGAGAAAACATCTTTTGATGTAATCCTGGTTAGCGGTGGTGCAAGCAAATTAACCGTTGTTAAAATCGTTAAAGAATTGACCGGTCTTGGACTGAAAGAAGCAAAAGACTTAGTAGACGGAGCACCTAAAGCTATCAAAGAAGGTATCTCTAAAGCTGAAGCAGATGATTTAGTTGCCAAGCTGAAAGAAGCCGGTGCTGAAGTTGAAGTGAAATAATAACTATTTCGCAAAAAAATATAGCCGATGAGTGTTCGCTCATCGGCTTTTTTTTGCAGAGAGCTTTTACATGAAAACCTATGCAGAAGCAGGCAATTTGCTTGCTCAACCAGTTCGGCTTTCTCCGGTAATCCATATCCGCCTGCACCCATCACCCTTCCCGGCGCTATTTTCTCCGATTTTGCAATCCCGATTCATTTCGCAATATTTACAACTAATAAAACTTGCGTATGAAAAAAATAACCCTGAAAGCAGCTATCCTGGTGCTGGTATTGGCCTCCTGTAAAAGCAATGGCGATAAGGAAGGACCTTTTATCGATAAAGCAGGCATGGACACCACAGTTCAACCCGGAGACAATTTTTACGAATATGCCAATGGAACATGGCTTAAGAACGGCAAAATTCCTGATGACCAAAGCGGATGGGGAAGTTTCTATACATTATACGAAGACAACCTGAAAAAACTCCGCACCATTCTCGATGAAACCTCTGCTAAAGCAGACCATCCCAACGGGAGCAATGAACAAAAAGTAGGCGATTTTTATGCAAGCGGCATGGATACCCTAACCATTGAAAAAGCAGGCTATGAACCTCTCAAACCCATATTGGCTAAAATTGACGCAGTAAAGGATTACAAGGAACTATTGTCACTGATTGCCGAAAATGCACAGCAGGGCGATGCCGAATTGATTGGCTATTATGTAGGTGCAGATGAGCGAAACAGTGCCAAAAATATCCTGATCCTGTACCAGACAGGCATCAGCCTTCCGGAAAAAGATTATTATACCAAAATGGATTCTCTTACGGTAAACCAGCGCAACAAACTGGTAGAACATGCTGCCAAATATTTTACCATGGTAGGAGTGGATGAAGCAAGCGCTAAGAAAAATGCAGCCTCAATACTGGCATTGGAAACATCGATTGCCCAATCGCATCTTACCCCTATTGAACAAAGAGATCCGGTTAAAAACTACAATAAAATGTCGGTAGCAGACCTGGAAAAAATGTCGCCAAATATTGGCTGGACGGGCTTCCTGGGAAAAATGGGCATCCATGCCGACAGCATCAATGTGTCGCAACCCAAATACTACCAGGCATTGAGTAGCTTACTGGTTTCCCAGCCCATTGAGGTTTGGAAACAGAAAGTCAAATTTGATTATATCTCTGCCAATGCATCTTTGTTAACCAGGGCTTTCCTGGAAGAAAGGTTTTCCTTTAACAAGCTTTTTTCAGGAGCCAAAACACGTCCCGACCGGTGGAAGAAAATGGTGAATATGACCGACAATGGATTAAAGGATTTGCTGGGGCAGGTATATGTAAAAAAATACTTTCCACCCGAAGCCAAGCAAAGAATGGATGAGCTGGTGAATAATTTACAGGCCGCTTTTAAAGTAAGAATAGCCAAACTGGATTGGATGAGCGATACTACCAAGCAAAAAGCACAGGAGAAACTCGCTGCATTCCTGAAAAAAATCGGCTACCCATCCAGGTGGAAAAACTATGATGATGTAACAATCAGCCGCAATCAGTTTTATGCGAACATGCGCAATATTGCCAGGCATGATTTCTTGGAGAATATCGCCAAGATTGGTAAACCCGTGGATAAAACGGAATGGGGCATGACTGCGCCAACCGTAAATGCCTATTATAACCCAACATTCAATGAAATCGTCTTTCCGGCAGGTATGTTGCAATTTCCGTTTTTTGATCTAAAAGCAGATGACGCGGTAAACTATGGAGGAATCGGTTTGGTGATAGGGCATGAAATGACCCACGGTTTTGATGACCAGGGACG
>JBDKLG010000246.1:0-4124 GCA_039795695.1 Bacteroidota bacterium | reverse complement strand
AGGAAGGCTTATTCATTTCAGGCCATTGATTATTGGTGGTTTAATCAATTTCGGATTGGCGGCCATATCGGTCAAATTCAGTTTTGATTATCAGTTGTTAATTGGTGCCATCGCCATTCTCATCAGTTATATCATCCCCGGACATTTGCTTCGTATACATTATCAAAAACAAAAAAAAAGTTAGTATGGCCGAACCAAAAAAGTTGACGGAACAGGAGAGTTTGCAGCTGATTACCGAAATGATACAAAAGGCAAAAGGAAACTTTCATGAGAATGGAACCGGCCCGATTCTTTGGGGAACGGTGATAGCAGTATGCGGCATCTGTACCTATTTTCAAATTGAATATAACTGGAACACAGGATGGTTCAGTATCTGGTACCTGGCATTGATTGCCATTATTCCTCAGATCGTCATTGATATCCGTGAGCGCAAACAAAAAATGGTCAAATCACATATGTGTGTTGCCATCGATGCTGTTTGGCAGGTATATGGTTTTGCAATTTTTGCATTGATCTTTTATTTCAATATGGTTCCGGGAGCATCACAAACAATGATTCAAAATGAGGGCAGGGAACTGATGCTTAAAAATCTGCAAACCGGTACACTGGAACCCATCCGACCCTTTGTTCTTAGCCAGGGGTCGCTCTTGCTTTTATTATATGGTATTCCCACACTGATTACCGGGATAGCCCGCAATTTTAAGCCGATGTTGATTGGGGGAATTTTGTGTTATGTATTTTTCGTGATTTCCTGTTTTACACCCAATAAGTATGATTTTCTGATGAATGGTTTGGCGGCTATTGGCAATTGGTTGATCCCGGGGTTTATATTACGCAAGGAATTTTTAAAGCAGCGAAAGGCGAATGTTTAAAGAACTTGACCCGATATTACATGCCCAGCTCCGACTGGCGGTGATGAGTTTGCTTATTGCAGTAAAGGAAGCAGATTTTACTTTTATACGCGAAAAAACGAATGCAACGGCAGGCAATCTGAGTGTGCAGGTTCAAAAGCTAAAAGAAGCCGGGTATATTGAGGTTGTTAAGCAATTTAAGGACAATTACCCCCAAACCACCTGCAAAATAACTTCGGAGGGAATAGCAGCATTTGAAGCCTATGTACAGGCCTTGCAAGCGTATTTGCAGGCAGGAAAATAAGAAGGGATAAGCGGTAACATAATAAATATATTCAATCCTGCAACACTTGTTTAACTTTATTGTTATAATTCAAGATGCAACCCATTCTTCAGGTAACCGGCCTAACCAAACAATTCAATCAACTTACAGCTGTTCAGGAGCTTTCTTTTTCTGTTAATGAAGGGGATGTGTATGGTTTTCTTGGCCAGAATGGAGCCGGGAAAAGTACCACCATCCGAATGCTGCTTACATTAATCAAACCCAGTAAAGGAAGTATTTCAATTTTTGGAAAGGATTTGTATCAAAACAGGAATGAAATTTTAAAACAGGTAGGAGCGGTAATTGAGAAGCCGGATGTATATAAATATTTATCTGCATTTGAAAACCTGCAAATATTTGCCCGTTTAAGTGGCCTCAGACTTTCTGATAAAGCATTGATGGAGCAGCTGGAGAAAGTTGGCCTGGCAGAACGCGCGAAAGACATAGTGAAAACCTTTTCACAGGGTATGAAGCAGCGGCTGGGCCTGGCTATTGCATTGGTGCACGATCCGCGGTTGATTATTCTTGACGAACCTACCAATGGGCTGGATCCACAGGGTATTGCAGATATCAGGAACCTGATCCTGCATCTGAGTAAAGACCTGCATAAAACAATACTGGTGTCCTCACATTTGCTCAGTGAAATAGAACAGATAGCTACGCGGGTGCTGATCATTGATAAAGGCAGGAAAATAATCGAGGGTAGTGCAACAGCATTGTTTGATCCGGAAATGACAATGGTGGAACTGGAGACGGTAGACAATGCCCGTGCAATAAAGACCTTACAAATAAGTAACTGGGCAGGTCATTTACAGGCCCAAAGGGGCCGGGGTATCTTAATGAAATTGAACAGGGAGCTGATACCGCAATTGCACAGGGATATGGTGGCAATGGATATTCAACTCATTTCTTTACAAATCAGGCATTCATTGGAGGACTATTTTTTACAGGTAACAACAGACAATCAACATGTGGACTCTTATCCAAATTGAATTATTTAAAATTTTCAAAAGGCCCAGAACCTATATTGCATTTGCGGCAATAACGGGTTTGATTGGTATTATTCAGTTCGGATTAAAACTGGATGGCGATACTTATGTCGATTTCATGATGCGGGATGTAACAGCTTCGATTACTGTAGAGGGTAAGATTTTAAATGGCTACCAGGTCTGTTATATTGTTTTGCAGGTTCTGTTGGTGCATATTCCACTATTGATTGCGCTGGTTGCAGCAGATATGGTTTCCGGTGAAGCCAATATGGGCACACTAAGATTATTGCTTACCAAACCCATCAGCCGAACAAAATTTTTGCTGGCAAAATTCATCGCCACCATGTTGTATACCTTATTGCTGTTGGTTTGGCTGGCTATTCTCGCATTGTTTATAAACATGCTCATTTTTGGAACAGACGATTTGTTCCTGCTTAAATCCAATTATATTGTTTTGCTGAAAAAGGACGATATTTTCTGGAGATATATAGGTGCTTTCTGTTTTGCAGCACTGGCAATGACCACCGTTGCATCGATGGGTTTTTTGTTTTCTTTGTTTGCAGAGAACTCCATCGGTCCAATCGTTGCTACAATGAGTGTCATCATTTTCTTTACCATTTTGAGTACGATGAATATTCCGGTATTTACTGCCATTAAACCTTTTCTGTTTACCACACACATGATTGGCTGGAAGGAGTTTTTTGATATCAGGGTGAATGAAGCCAATGAAGCGATTATTGGGAGCATTCAAAATCCGCAAAGGATCATGAACGCTGCAATCGTATTGGTTTTGCATATTATTGGTTTTGTAACTGCCGCCGTGCTGGTATTTAAAAAGAAAGATATTTTAAGCTGATAAATTGACCGGAAAAATGCATAGACTCAACTTATTCCTTTTAGGCTGCCTGCTTGCTTTCACAGGATATAGCCAGGACATGACTTCTCTGGTTCTGAAGGTTAAAGCCAAACTCGATCAGGTAAATGATTATGAGGCAGATGGTCAGATGAAAACAGATGTGTCATTTATTAAAGCACCGGTTGGTAAAGTAAAAATTTATTTTAAAAAACCCAATCGCTTCAAACTGAAAAAAGAAGGAGGTATCTCCCTATTACCCAAGGGAGGAATTTCTGTTAACATGAGCGCAGTTTTTGCAGGTACCGACTTTGTAGCACTTGCTGCAGGTGATGCTGTGATAGACGGCCTTAAAACCAAAGTTGTAAAACTGCTGCCCACCAATGAATCCGGTGATATTGTGTTAACTACGATGTATATTGATGAAGCGGCATTGCTTATCAGAAAAGCCGTCACATCTACCAAAGAAAATGGCACTTATGAGGTTCAGATGCAGTACGGAAAATTTGTTTCCTATGGACTTCCCGATAAAGTGATATTCAGTTTTAATACCAGAGATTACAAACTGCCCAAGGGCATTACATTGGAATTTGATGATAACGAGAAACAGCTAACTGATGCCGAGAAGTTGAAAAATAAAAAAGGGAGGGTAGAAATTACCTATCGTAACTATATTATTAACAAAGGGGTATCAGATGCTGTATTTAAATGATGTGCTCAAACCCAGGCAAAGAGAATTGGGGGTACTAAAAAACGGTTACCGCCCAGCTACGGGAGAAGCTGGCAGCGGGGGCTAAAGCAGTAATCCCTTCTTTGGTAACCAGCTCTCCACTGCTATTAACACTGTCTGCAATACCGCACCAGGGCTCTAAACATACAAAATCTGCATTTTTGAAAGCCCAGATTCCCATGTAAGGGAAACCTGTATAGGTTAATTCCAACCCATGGTTGTTTTTTTGGTTAAGAATAGACAATCGGGTAGACTTTAGCTGTTTAAAAACCAATGCATCTCCATAAAACATTTCCTTATTTAACGGAAGGGTTTTCGTATTTTCTAAAAAAGGAACTGCTTCGGATTCAATCAGCCCTTCGGCCGAAAGAGGCCATCT
>JBDKLG010000245.1:0-10623 GCA_039795695.1 Bacteroidota bacterium | reverse complement strand
AAAACCTGCAAAAATCCAGAAGGGCTTTTATCAGGCATATTTCTTTCGCCACGGTTTTTCTGCCGGATGGCTCCCGCCGGCAACTGGCAGTCATTGCATTACCATTCTGCCCTTGCACTGGGCCCGGCATCAAGTGTTGAGAAATTTCCAGCCAGGTATTTGTAATACGCTGTGATGGCAATCATGGCAGCATTATCGGTACAATACTCGAATGGGGGAATAAAAGTTTTCCATCCCTGTTTCTCTCCTGTTTCCTCTAAGCCTTTGCGAAGGCCGCTATTGGCACTTACGCCACCGGCTATGCAGATATTTTTTATACCGGTTTCCTGAACCGCTTTCTTCAGCTTTTTCAGCAATATCTGTACAATCGTATGTTGAATGGAGGCACAAAGATCTGGAAGATTTTTTTCAACAAAACCCTCGGGTTGTTTCTGCAAAAAATAGAGAATGGATGTTTTTAATCCGCTGAATGAAAAATTCAATTCGGGAATCCGGGGTTCGGCAAATGTGAAAGCCAGCGGGTTTCCTTCTTTGGCATATTTGTCAATCAACGGTCCCCCGGGATAAGGTAGTCCCAGAATTTTGGCACTTTTATCAAAAGCTTCTCCTGCAGCATCGTCAATGGTTTCTCCAATTACCTGCAAATCCAGGGGCGATCTTGCCAAAACAATCTGTGTATGGCCTCCGCTCACTGTTAAGCATAAAAAGGGGAAATCGGGTCTGTTCTCTCCAATCAAGTTTGCCAGTACATGCGCCTGCATATGATGCACGGCGATCAGCGGAATACCGAGTGATAAAGCCAGTGATTTGGCAAACTGTGTACCAACCAGTAAACTGCCAATCAGGCCCGGAGCCTGTGTAAATGCGATTGCATCAATACCCCGTAGTGCTGAATCAGTAATCGGTTGGTTTGGAAAAGCTTCTTTCATTGCTGCAGCAACTACCGGTACAATGTTTTGCATATGCGCCCTGCTGGCCAGTTCCGGCACCACTCCACCGTATTTTTCATGAACAGTTTGATTGGCAATAAAATTGGATACTATCTTCCCGTCCACACAAATGGCAGCAGATGTTTCATCGCAGGACGACTCTATGGCAAGGATGGTAACTGATTTCAAATGCAGCACTGTTTGATAAAAGAAAACTATTTATATGCGCCGGCAGATTGCTTATTGCTCCTGGCAATGGCTGTTCTTTTGCTCAAAACTGCCATTCGGAAACCAATCAGCTATTTGGTCCTGATTGCCACTACGGGGTCCATCTTGGCTGCAATAGAAGCAGGAATGATCCCTGATATAATACCCAGAATAATACAAATACTTAATGCCAGCATAATAATATTGGGTGCTATAAATATGGGAAAAGGCAATACCGTACTTAATACGATGGATAACAAGCCCACCAGGCCGAGGCCTACCAATCCACCAATAATACACAGAAAAGCACTTTCAATCAAAAATTCCGTAAGAATGGTTCTACGCTTGGCTCCTAGGGCTTTCTTGAGCCCGATCTGGCTGGTTCTTTCCCGCACGGTAACAAACATGATATTGGCTACGCCAAATGCCCCTACAATCAGGCTCAGTCCGGCAATAGCCCATCCACCCGCACTAACCTGACCAAAAAAACCCTTTACCTGTTCACTAAACATGGCCACATCATTGCAGGAGAAATTATCTTCTTCAACAGGGCTAAGTCTTCTGGACTGCCGCATAATACCCGTAAGCTCATCCTGTAAAGCTTTGGAAGCCACATTGGGCTTGCCTTGTACCATGATAAAAGGGTTGCTGTTATCCGGATTGTAAATAGAAGCGAAATAACGGTAAGCTACGATCAGCGACTGGTCGTAATCGAATCCGCCCACAAAACTCTGCCCTTGTTTTTTGATCACGCCCACCACGATAACCCTTCTTCCACCATAAGTGACTTCACTGCCCACAGCTTTCTGGGGATTGGAAAAAAGTTCTTCGGCCACTTTGTATCCGATAACACCTGTAGGTGTGCCTCTCAGAAATTCGGATTCATTCAGGTATCTGCCGGCATCAATTTCAATGGTTTGAATCGAGTTGAATTCCTCTGAAACCCCGTAAAGGTTTACACCACTAAGGGTATTGTCTCTGAAGTTAAGGGTAATATTGTTGGAAATAAACATAGCTGAATTGGAAGCCAGCTGACTTTTCGATTTGATGAACTTCATCTCATCAATCCGCATCGGCGGTCTTTTCATGTATTTCCACCAGGGATAATCGTTCCCGCCCCCATAATTCCACTTATCTACATAAATGGTATTGTTTCCAAAAGACTTGATGTCATTCTGCACTTTTCTTTCCAGGCTGTCTACGGTTGCCAAAACACCAATGATGCAAAAAATACCGATGGTAATGCCGAAAAGCGAGAGAAAAGTGCGAAGCTTATTCACCCTTAATTCCTGCAGGGCCATCCGGAAACTGTTCCATAAAATGCTCAGTAGCTTTAACATCTATCAAAAATAAGTTAGTGAAGCTTTAATCGGAAGAATTTTTATTTGAGCGGTTATCGTGGGAGGAATTGGAATACCCCTGAATCGTTGCATAAACAACGAATAATTCTTTTTGTAAGGTCGGGAATACCTGCCCCGCACTGGGATTATCCACTACCCTTTTACGATGGGTATTCTTAGCCACAGAATTGGTCAAACAGCCAAAAAAGATGAATGACTGTACGCATAGCATTGATTCCTGTACTACTTTTGCATCGATTTCTTCAAACTAAACTCGCTATATGACCTGGAAGCAAGTCTTTACATCATCGGTAGGAAGGAAACTGGTGATGGCATTTACCGGAATTTTTCTGATTTTATTCCTGATTGTTCATGCCGGATTGAACGCCTGTATTTGGGCCAACGACGGTGGGGAAATGTTTAACAAGGGTGCCCATTTCATGGGTGGCAACTGGGTTCCGAGGATACTCGAAATAGGCCTTTTCGCCGGACTGATCCTTCACATTATTCAGGGGCTGATGCTCGAATTGAACAACAGAAGTAAAAGATCGGTTGGTTATGCTGTTAATTATGCAAACCGCGGAAGTAAGTGGTATAGCAGAAGTATGGGATTGCTGGGAACCCTTGTTTTATTGTTCCTGGTTTTACACCTCTCTCATTTCTGGTTTCCCAACCGCTCTCACCAGGGCTTTTTACTGGGAGAAGAAATCAATTTATATGAAAAAATGAAATTGGAATTCAGTGTTCTCTGGGTAGTGATTGTTTATGTGCTGGGATGTATTTCTCTTGGCTACCACCTTGCACACGGGTTTCAAAGTTCTTTCAGAACCGTTGGTGTTCACAATAAAAGATTCAACCTGCTGCTAAGTTCACTGGGTTATGCATTCAGCATTGCAATTACCCTGATTTTTGCCATGATGCCGGTCAGCTTTTATTTTGGATGGATTCATTAGCCTGTTAACGGTGAAGAAACCGTTACCATGATCCAAAACAAAGATTCAACATTTAAAACGTCAAACCTTCCATATGTTAGATGCCAAAATTCCTGCAGGAGCTTTAGATGATAAGTGGACAGATTATAAAGGCCATTGTAAACTGGTAAATCCGGCCAATAAGCGCAAACTGGAAATTATTGTCGTGGGCACGGGACTGGCCGGTGCTTCAGCTGCAGCAACACTGGGTGAGCTCGGATACAAAGTGAAAGCTTTCTGTTTTCAGGACTCTCCAAGAAGGGCCCATTCCATTGCTGCACAGGGGGGTATCAATGCAGCCAAAAACTACCAGAATGATGGAGACAGTGTATTCCGCCTGTTTTATGATACCATCAAAGGTGGCGATTACCGCGCAAGAGAAGCCAATGTACACAGACTGGCAGAAGTAAGTGGCAATATCATTGACCAATGTGTGGCACAGGGTGTTCCTTTTGCACGCGAATACGGTGGTTTATTAAGCAACCGTTCATTTGGCGGAACACAGGTTCAGCGAACTTTTTATGCAGCCGGGCAAACAGGCCAGCAATTATTGATAGGTGCTTACCAGGGTTTGGAACGACAGGTGGCATTGGGTAATGTAGAAATGTTCAGCAGGCATGAAATGCTGGAAGTAGTTACCGTAGACGGAAAGGCAAAAGGTATTATTGCCCGTGATTTGGTGAATGGAACTTTGGAGAGGCATTTCGGGCATGCCGTATTATTGTGTACCGGAGGTTATGGCAATGTATTTTATCTTTCTACCAATGCCATGGGAAGCAATGTAACCGCAATCTGGAAAGCCCATAAAAAAGGCGCTGCTTTTGCGAACCCCTGTTTCACACAGATTCACCCAACCTGTATCCCCGTAAGCGGCGATCACCAGTCTAAATTGACCCTGATGTCTGAATCCTTGCGCAATGACGGAAGAATTTGGGTTCCCGGGAAAAAAGACGATACCCGTAAGGCAATAGATATTCCTGAAGAAGAAAGAGATTATTATCTCGAAAGAAGGTATCCTGCATTTGGTAACCTGGTACCGCGTGATGTAGCTTCCAGGGCTGCCAAAGAAAGATGTGATGAAGGTTATGGTGTAGGAACCAGTAAACAGGCAGTTTACCTTGATTTTGCCGCTGCAATCATGCGTTATGGTAAGATAGAAGCCGGCAAAGAAGGCATCAAGGCAAGTGAAGAAGAAATCATCCGGATGGGTAAGGAAGTGGTAAAAGAAAAGTATGGTAATCTCTTTGATATGTATGAGAAAATAACCGGAGAGAACCCCTACGAAGTACCCATGCGCATATACCCTGCCGTACACTATACCATGGGAGGATTGTGGGTGGATTATGAACTGCAAACCAATGTGCCGGGCCTGTATGCACTGGGCGAAGCCAATTTTTCTGATCACGGCGCAAACCGCCTGGGAGCATCTGCATTGATGCAGGGGCTGGCCGACGGATACTTTGTTATCCCCTACACATTGGGTAATTCACTGGCCGACGAGATTTACAGCAAAGCCCTCGATACATCCCACCCGGCTTTTGAAGCTGCAGAAAAGGAAGTGTCGGACCGTATCAACCGCTTAATGAATATCAAAGGATCACAATCCGTGGAGAGTTTTCACAAACGCCTGGGTAAGATTATCTGGAACAAATGCGGTATGGCCAGAAATGAACAGGGACTGAAAGAAGCCATCGCAGAAGTACAGGCATTGAAAAAAGAATTCTGGAACGATGTAAAAATTCCCGGAGAGATCAATGAAATGAATCCTGAGCTTGACAAAGCCAATCGTGTAGCCGATTTCATTGAGTTGGGAGAATTGATGTGTATGGATGCGTTGAACAGAAATGAAAGCTGTGGCGGGCATTTCCGTGAAGAATACCAGACACCGGAAGGAGAAGCCATGCGGGATGATGCAAACTATATGTATGTGGCAGCCTGGGAATATGCGGGGGAAAGCAAATGGAACCTGCACAAAGAGGCTTTGAACTATGAAGTAATTAAGCCCTCACAAAGAAACTACAAGTAGTGTAATAAGGACTTAGCGCATTTAATTTAAACATTTGAATTTTTTACTATTATGGAACATAAAGAACTCAATTTGAACCTGAAAGTGTGGCGCCAGAAGAACGGTAAAAGCAAGGGTGAATTTAAGCTTTACAGGGTGGAGAAAATTTCTATTGAAATGAGTTTTCTGGAAATGTTTGATGTACTGAATGAACAACTCATCCGCGACGGTGAAGAACCCATTGCTTTCGACCATGATTGCCGTGAAGGCATTTGCGGTACCTGTTCCATGTATATCAACGGGAAACCACATGGTCCCTGGCAGGCAAATACAACCTGTCAGCTGCACATGCGCGCCTTCAATGATGGAGATACCATTGTGGTAGAACCATGGAGGGCCGATGCTTTTCCGGTAATCAAGGATTTGATGGTAGATCGTACTGCTTTTGATAGAATCATACAGGCCGGCGGATATGTTAGTGTGAATACGGGTAATGCTGTTGATGGAAACTCATTACCCATACCAAAAGACGAAGCAGATGCTTCTTTTGCAGCTGCCATGTGTATTGGATGCGGCGCCTGTGTTGCAGCTTGCAAAAACAGCAGTGCCATGCTGTTTTTGAGTGCAAAAGTTTCTCACCTGGCATTATTACCCCAGGGTGCACCTGAACGCAAAACCCGCGTGATGAATATGGTTGCACAAATGGACAAGGAAGGTTTTGGAGCCTGCACCAATACCGGTGCCTGTGAAGCAACCTGCCCCAAAGAAATTTCTCTCTCCAATATTGCCAGATTGAACAAGGAATACCTTTTTGCGGGATTAACTACTGAATAATTGATAGTTATATATTTTAAAAAGCTGATTGTATAATCGGCTTTTTTTGTGCCTGGAATTTGGGAAAAAAAGTTTATTTTTGATGTTTAAACATTAATTATGTCTTATACAATCCCCGCAGCAACAAGAATTGGCCATGTCCATTTAAAAGTGACCGATCTGGACAAGGCCCTGAATTTTTACAGGAACCTGCTTGGCTTCGAACTGGTACAGAAATATGGTACACAGGCCGCTTTTATTTCAGCAGGTGGCTATCACCACCATATTGGTCTGAACACCTGGCATAGCAGGAATGGCAGCAGGGCACCCGAATCGGCTCCGGGCCTGTACCATACGGCAATCCTCTATCCTACCCGCAAAGACCTGGCAGTAATTTTGAAAAGATTGATCGACGAAAAATACCCACTCTCTGGCGCTTCCGACCATGGCGTTTCTGAAGCCATTTACCTGGATGACCCGGACGGCAATGGGGTTGAATTATATTGGGATAAACCAAGGGAAAAATGGCCTTTTGATAAGGATGGCCAACTTTCCATGGTAACAGAAAGACTGGATCTGGATGATTTACTGAGCGAGTTGCAGCAATAAACAACAGCAGCATTATTAACCCATCCCCCAATTAAAAAAATTCGATTATCGTGAAGGATGCAGTTACCCGGTCTGCTCTTGTTTCGTTTTTTTTCTTTTCAGGATCAGTGAACTGATGAAAGTAATCACCAGGCCCACAGGCAGTATTTCTGCATAAGTAAAAAGGATATTGTAAAGAGGTTGCTTGTATACTTCTTTGAACCAAAGCATATCAGCAGTTTGTTTGGCCATTGCTGCCTCACTGGCCCCACCGGCTTTGGCTTTGGCCAGCATATGCGCGGCATACTTCTCTCCAAAATCAGGAAAAAAGCAGTAATAGTCTATCTGCCAGGTAAGCACATAAAAACTGGATGCGATCAAAGTAATCCACAAACCGATCTGGAAGGCTTTCCCGAATGATATTATCCCGTTATTGTATTTATCCCTGAAAGATTTAATGCCAACGAATACAAAGGCAAAAGCCAGTAACATACTCGTATAACCATAGATCATCCCGTTTTCAAAATTGCCTGTGGTTACACATTGTTTGGCAGAATAAAGCATCATAGCGGCAACAATCAAGCCGCCAATAAACCCATTGACAAGTACAATTTTTTTCATGCTGGTTTGTTTTGGTTAAACATATTGCGAATATGCTGACTATACACAATGATCGATTCATACTTTAGGGTGATTTTTATGAAAATTCCCTTTTTTCATCCTAAAGCAGTACCGTGTTAGCGAATCAACCCCCTGGCTTTGCCTCTTTCCACAGCCTGTGTACGCCTTTGAACATCCAATTTTTCGAATAGCCGGGCAGCATGGGTTTTTACCGTATTAAGCGAAACAAATAAGCTGGCTGCGATTTCCCGGTTACTCAATCCCTGGGCCATCAGCTCCAATACTGCTAATTCGCGAAGACTGATACCCAATTTAGCCAGCGCTTCCTCATCTGCCAGGAAGGGGGCTGACCTGTCGGTAAAAACTTTTTTTTCAACAACAATCCGCTCTACTCGCGGTGCTGTAAGTTTCACCGAAAGCCAGATACCAATACCTGTAAACAACAACGCCAAAAGTCCTGCATATACTTCAAATGCATGGTCGTAAATAATGAAACGCAGTTCCATTATTTGGAGCAGGCTAAGCAGCAGTGCAAGTGAACTGCCATATACGATGACCATTTTATTTTTCCGGAAGAAATTAACCATACTGCATGGAGTTGCCTGACTAAGTTAATTTTTATCTCCCATAAAACCGCATTTTAGCATCCCATAAGAAGGGGCTTATCTTTGCATGATGTCAAATAGTTTTTTTCAATTCAAAAAGTTCACCATTCACCAGGAACACTGTGCCATGAAAGTGTGTACGGATGCCTGTTTATTTGGGGCATGGGTTGCAGAAAGATTGGCGGGTACTGGATTAATCAGCAATAGCATATTGGATATTGGAACAGGAACCGGGCTGCTGAGCCTGATGCTGGCCCAAAAAAACCTGGCAAAAATAGACGCGATTGAATTAGATGAAGCAGCTGCCCAGCAGGCAAAGGAGAATTTTGAGAACTCGCCATGGTTTGAAAGAATGCAATTGATCAGCGGTGATGCCAGGCTCCTGCATTTTGGAAAGAAATATGACCTGGTCATTTCCAATCCGCCTTTTTTTGACAATGATTTAAAAAGCAGTGATCCGCAAAGAAATATGGCTTTGCATGGAGATGCCCTGGATTTTGATGCACTGATTAAAATTGTTTCTGCGAACCTCGCTGAAAATGGAAGATTCGCATTGCTGTTACCTTTTCATCGAAGGGATGAATTTGTAGAAAAAATAAGCGGGAAAGGCTTTTTTTTACAGGAAGAAGCTTCGGTAAAACAATCGGGCCGGCATGCTTTTTTCCGGTCCTTGCTTATTTTTGGAAATGAGGCGGGTATCGGGTTTCGGGAAGAAATCATTATCAGGGAAGAAGAAGCTTATTCAGAAAGGTTTACAAGCCTGTTGAAGGATTATTACTTAAATTTTTAACCGATAACCGGCATTGAATCAAGCCGGTTCATTTTGTTAAAAGTCCAACCCGGCATAATCAGCGAGGTACTGAAAATTTTCGGTCAGGTTTCCGCTATTGAGTATGGTTGCCCGATCAACGGTTTCACTGCCTCCCTTCCGGATATCTTCCAACACATATTTAATCAATTGCTCTCCAAAATACCTGCTCGCATCCCGGGGCAATTCGTTGGGTAAATTGCCAACCGCCATGATGTCTACCGAGCCGGGTAAATAAGGGACAGTTTTTTCGCCGCTTATTTTATCAACGCCATATACAGGCGACTCAATGGTTGCATCACCCAGGTTACAGGGCACACTGCCATTTTTATCATCGGTAATATCTGCAATGGTTTTTAGCCTGAAATCCTTGTCCTGCATGGATTGTAGTGAAAAAAGCTTTGGGATGGGCTCTTCCCAGTAAATGCCATTCATCAGTATGTCTGCATGCCGGCAAAAAACTTCAAATACACATTCGTATTGATCCGGGTGTGCATGAAACTCGTCGCGGTTATATTTTCCCGATTCCTTATGCCGGTACAAATCGCTTCCCTTTAAATGAACATATACCGGGTAGTCGAAGTTTTTTTGCAAAAAATATTCCGGTTCCACTTCTTGTACATCCATCAGGTTCATTATTTCCAGAATACCATGAGCCACCCTGCCTGTACCGGTAACTGCGATTTTAATTGGGGGGAGCTTTAGTCCGAAATAGGTATGTATCAATTCGCGGTAATCTTTCACGGCGGCAACCCTTTCCAGCTTAAATGCCCCTGTTCTGTTTCCATAAGCCATGATACCATTGTGTGCGCCTACAATACCGGCAAAAAAACCAAAACCGATAATCCTTTGGCCATCCTGGTGTTCCAGGCATTCATAGTCGATCAGGGTTATTTTTTTTTCAACCATTGCCTGCATTAATCCCCTGTTCCAGGCTTGTTGTTTTTTGGTATGGGAAAAAAACAGGTAGGTTTTATGAGGAATCAGCTGTGCAATGGGCACTTCCTTGATGCCGAGCAAAACAGTACAGGAGCTCAGGTCATCGGTAACGGTAATACCCGCCTGTGCATATTCGTCATCGCTGAAACAGCGGTTTGCCGAGCTTTCAACCAGTAAGCGAATATCCGGAAACTGCCTAAGAAGCCATCTGCACTGCGAGGGTATTAATGCAACGCGGTTATCCGCCGGAATTTTTCCCTCTCTAATAAGCCCGATGACAAGCATTGCTGTACTTTTGTGCAAGATAGGATTGAATGGTTAAAAGTTAATTGTCAAAAATTAATAGTGAGGCCTGAAATAAGCAGGTGATATTCTATATCTCTACACTACAAACTATTAACTATTCATTCTCCTTCCGCCGAATACGATGAATTATTTCGAACTATACCAAATCCCCATCTCTTTGACCATCGACCCTTCGGTGGTAAAGAATCGTTTTTATAAGCTCAGCAGGCAGTTTCATCCTGATTTTGTGAGCCAGGGTACAGAAGCGGAACAAGATGAGGCTTTAGAAATATCATCCCAGGTGAATCAGGCCTATAAAATCTTCCAGGATCCGGATGCAACGATCAAATATGTATTAAAACTGAAGGGATTGTTGGATGAGGAGGAAAAATACCAGTTATCCACTGATTTTCTGATGGAGATGATGAACCTTAATGAACTGGCCATGGAGGCAACAGATAAGGCAGACAAGGAAAAGCTGGAAACATCTGTCACAAATATTCAAAAAGAGA
>JBDKLG010000244.1:0-7654 GCA_039795695.1 Bacteroidota bacterium | reverse complement strand
CCGCTATTTATTACGCTATCATTTGAGAACCGACCGATGGATCAGAAAAGTAAATTGTCATACCTATATCATACACGGTACAAAAGACCGGCTAATACCTATCAGACACAGTGAGAGATTACAACAGTTAAATCCGCATAAAATCACCCTGATACGCATCCATGGAGGCGGGCACAATAACCTGCCGGGCTTTCCGGAATACCACAACTTCATTCGCGATATTGTAAAGTACTAATTGTATTGGCTTACCTTTGTCTTGTGAAAAAAAAGCAGCAACTATTTAAATGGGTAAAAATTCTTATTGTACTGTATTGCCTGGTTGGTATCGCAGGTTATTTTTTACAGGAGAAATTATTGTTTCGTGCGGTAAAGCTTTCACCCGACAGCAGTTATCATTTTCCTGCAGCTTTTAAAGAACTAACACTGGCCATGGATGCTTCCACCAGTTTAAACATGGTTCAGTTCACTGTTGCCGATAGTTTGAAAAAAGGGTTGGTACTTTATTTTCACGGTAACCGGCAAAACATCAGTCACTATGCAGCTTTTGCGCAAAATTTTACCCGTAACCACTATGAGGTATGGATGCCCGATTACCCGGGTTTTGGCAAATCAACCGGAGAAATGTCTGAACAGTTATTGTACGAACAGGCTTTACAGGTGTATAAATTAGCCCGAACGCATTACCAGCCCGGCCAGATCATTATTTACGGAAAATCAATAGGTACCGGTATTGCCACAGAACTGGCAGCTGTACGGGATTGCAAAAGCCTTGTGCTGGAAACACCTCATTACGGGTTGGTATCACTGATGAATACCTTTTTCTGGATGTATCCCGTTGAAAAATTATTGCATTACAAATTTCCTATCTACCAATACATCACCAGGGTAAGCGCACCAATTACCATTTTTCATGGAACCGATGATGGCACAATCCCTTACCGCAATGCCCATCAGCTTGCCCCACTGTTAAAACCGGGAGACCAATTCATTACAATTGAGAAAGGAACACATAACAACCTAACCGGATTTTCCCAATACCAGACAAAACTGGATAGCTTATTAAAACACTAATGTAAAAGCACTATTGTTGCCCCGGCAGGTTTTCCAAAATCCTGCATTGAATAAAATCCCTCATTCTTGCATTAACAGGTATTCCATCTTTTATTCCGGGTTTCCAGAAAGGCATTGCTTGCAACATCTGTTGAACCCTTTGTTCCAGGAAATTATGAACCGGTTCAAAATAAGCCAGTTTTTTGCTGTAAAACGCAGCAGGAAAAAGTGCCGCTCCTATCTTTTCAAAATGAGCATCTTCAATAATCCCTGCACTTGTAACTACGAATGAAAAATAGATACGCAGATAAATGCCTGTATCATGGTGGCTTACTGCATAGGCAAGAATGCTGTCCATGCCCGTAAACTGGGAAAAATAAAATCTTTTGCAAGAGTCGATCCCCTGTGAAAAAACCGGTGCTACCGATAAATGCCGCGAATCATATACAATAAACGACTGGAATGGGTTATTGTTTGCGAACTGTGCATAGAGTAAGGAATGAGGATAGGATATGAATAATAGAAGGATTATTTTTTTCATTGTTCTCTCCTATTTGGTAAGGCATGCATGCAGTTACAAAATAGACAAGTAGCTTTTTCAAAGCAAGGGTACTTATACGGGTATGATCTACCGGGTATGTATACAGAAAAATGCAGGGAATATTCAAGGGATTAAGGGGATTTTTTCTTTTATCTTTAGGATCCAGGGATGGGTTGGTTTATTTAATAACTTAAATAGTTGACGAATGACAGCTGATGAAAACTTTGCGGCACTCGGGCTTGAGTTGCCTGCTGCTCCTAAGCCAATGGGGGTTTATAAACCCCTGCTGATTGATGGTAAACACTGTTATGTTTCCGGGCATGGCACATTAAAGCCCGATGGCAGTTTTATCATGGGGCGGGTGGGCGATGATCTTAGCATGGAAGAGGGCAAGCTTGCTGCAAGGCAGGTGGGGCTTGCCATACTGGCCACATTAAAAGAAAACCTTGGCTCACTTAATAAAATAAAAAGGGTGATCAAAGTACTGGGTATGGTTCAGAGTACGGCCGATTTTCAGAAACACCCTTTTGTGATCAATGGCTGCAGCGAATTGTTTGCTTCAGTATGGGGTAACGACAATGGCATTGGCGTGAGAAGTGCAGTAGGCATGGGCTCACTGCCCGGAAATATTCCGGTAGAAATTGAGGCTTTATTTGAACTGGTTTAATTGCAGCCACACAAATGCCCTTAAAAATGCCGGCTATTCAATCAAACAGTTTTTATTTTTGCTGCCTTAAAACGAATAAGTATGCGCAACTGGTTTGAAATAAACAATGTAGAGAAAATAGACTCCCCTTCCTTAATCGTATATGCAGACAGGGCCAAAGAAAATATTCAAAAACTGATAGAGATGGCAGGCGATGTAAACCTGCTCCGCCCCCATGTAAAAACCAATAAGATTGCTGAAGTATGCAGAATGATGCTGGATGCTGGCATCACAAAATTCAAATGCGCCACCATTGCAGAAGCTGAAATGCTGGGCATGCTAAATGCAGCCGATGTTTTACTGGCACACCAGCCCGTTGGCCCTAAAGCAGGCAGGTTATTGGAACTGGTGATGAAATATCCGGCTACAAAATTTTCCTGCGTTATCGACAACCCGGAAACAGCTTCCGCGCTTTCAGCTATTTTTAGTGAAAAGGAATTGGTGCTTCCCGTTTTTATTGATTTGAATGTTGGCATGAACCGCTCAGGAACCAGTCCGGATAAGGCTTTGACGCTTTACCATTTTGCTGCATCGCTAATGGGCATTCAAATCATTGGCCTTCATTCCTATGATGGTCATATACGGGATACTGATTTATCAGAAAGAAAAAGAAAATCGGATGAGGTTTTTTCAAAAGTGGCAAAACTAAAAAGCGAACTGGAACAATTCAGCGGCAATACCCTGCAAGTGGTTACAGGTGGCTCTCCCAGCTTCCCAACACATACCCATCGAAAAGGGGTACAGTATAGCCCGGGCACTTTTGTTTTCTGGGACTGGACTTACAAACATATTGTTCCGGATGAACCCTTTGAATATGCGGCTTTATTGCTTACCCGCATCATTTCAATTATGGATAATCAAACCCTTTGCACCGACCTTGGGCATAAAGCGGTTGCTGCAGAAAACCCCTTACCCCGGGTACATTTCCTGAATGCGCCCGATGCCAGCCCCATTAGTCAAAGTGAAGAACACCTGGTAGTTAAAATGCCGGATACTTCTGCCTGGAAAGTGGGTGATGTATTGTATGGAGTACCCGTACATATCTGTCCGTCCGTTGCCTTGCATGATTATGCGACCATTGTTTCGGGTAATGAAGTGGTTGATCAATGGAAAGTAATTGCAAGAACCCGAAAAATAACTGTTTAATCCTGCCCTATGTTTTTAATCGATGCCCACCTTGATCTCAGTATGAATGCCATGGAATGGAACCGTGACCTGCGATTACCGGTTACTGAGATCAGAAAAAGAGAAGCAGGGATGACCGATAAACCAGACAGGGGCAATGGCATGGTTTCCCTGCCCGAATTAAGAAAAGGCAATATTGGCCTGGTGGTTGCAACACAAATAGCCCGTTATATACCTCCGGGAGATACCAGATCAGGCTGGAACAGCCCGCAGCAGGCCTGGGCACAAACGCAGGGACAATTGCAATGGTACAGGACAATGGAAGAACTGGGAGAAATGACAGCCATTACCAATGCAGCAGAATTAAACCGGCATGTTTCCTATTGGCAAAATGAAGAGCCCCATGAAAAAAAGCCCATTGGTTATATTTTAAGCCTGGAAGGAGCCGATTCACTCATCAGCCTGGATCACCTGCACAAAGCACATGCTGATGGGTTAAGGGCTATTGGTCCCGGCCATTATGGCCCCGGCCGCTATGCCAATGGCACCAATGCTTCCGGAGGATTGAATGAAAAAGGAAAAGCGCTGATCAAAGAAATGGACAGGCTCAACATCATTCTCGATACCACACATTTATGCGATGAAGCATTCTGGGATGCCATGGAAATTTTTACCGGAACTGTTTGGGCCAGTCACAATAACTGCAGGGCACTGGTAAACCATAACCGGCAGTTTAGTGATGACATGATCAGGGCACTGATCCAGAAAAATGCGGTAATTGGTGCTGCCCTTGATGCCTGGATGATGGTGCCGGGCTGGGAAAAAGGAAAATCGGACCCGAAACAACTGGGATGCAACCTGGGGAAAATGATTGATCACATGGACCATATCTGCCAGCTGGCAGGAAATAGTTTGCATATTGGCATTGGAACAGACCTGGATGGAGCATATGGCAAAGAACAGTGTCCTTATGATATGGAAACCATTGCAGATATGCAGCAACTCTCTCAGCTGCTTTTAAGCAGGGGATATACGCAGGCCGATTGTGAAAATATTTTTCACGGTAACTGGTTGAGGTTATTGAGAAATGCCTGGAAATAACCGGCACGGCACAAAACAAAAACTATATTTCCTTAAGCACCACTTTTTTCCCGCTTACATTGAGTTCATGCCCCACACCCACTTTCAATGCATAATTGTTTTTTTCATGACTAACCGGAAAATCAAAACATACCGGGTAACTGTATTCGGCAATATGTGAACGAATTACAGAAAAAACATCCGAGCCAAAGGGTGTGGCAGTGTCTTTCATTTCCGTGAATCCGCCAATAACCAGTCCTGATAAGCTTTTCAGCATCCCTGCTCTTTTGAGTTGTACCATCATCCTGTCGATGTGATAAATATATTCACCAACATCTTCAAGAAATAAAATTTTTCCTTTTGTATCGATGGCCGATGCTGTTCCGATCAGGTGCACCAGCAGAGAAAGATTTCCTCCAACCAATTCTCCGGAAGATTTTCCTGTTCTGTTAAACGGGTGAGCAGCATGCTGGTAGGCAGTATGCGTTCCTTTTAATGCTTTTCGCAGGGATTGTACGAATTCATTTTGATACCCTTCCTCATTAAAAGCCCCGGCCATTGGTGCATGCAGGGAAGCAATTTTAAGCCTGCTGTATACATGTGCATGCAAAACCGTAATATCACTGAAACCAATCAGCCATTTCGGATTTTTTTTAAACCGGGTAAAATCAAGCCTGTCAATAATTCTGCTCATCCCATAGCCACCTCTCCCACACAGGATGGCTTTAACCTTCGGGTTGTCGAGCATGGTTTGTAAATCGGAAAGGCGCTCTTCATCTGTGCCTGAGAAATAATGAAATTGATTACCCAGTGTTTTTCCTGTCATCACTTCATACCCCCATTCTTTGAGTACCTGAATGCAGGTTGTCGCTTTCTCATAGGGCATATAACCGGCAGGGCATACAATACCAATGGTATCAGCTTTTTTTAAATAAGGAGGTATTTTAATCATGTTATTTTTTGGGCTTCTGTTTATTGTGGCTACCCGGTAATTCTTTTTTTCTTCCCGCATCTTTCAATGCCTTGTCTACCAGCATTTCAATTTGTCCATTCACACTCCTGAATTCGTCGGACGCCCATTTTTCCAGCGCCGAATAGGTCTGTGTATCAATTCGCAGTACAAATGATTTCTTACTCAAAATAGAATGCAATAAAATTAACTATACAAAGTTCCGGTATTCAAAACAGGTGTTGCCGCTTTTTCTCCGCATAATACAACCAGCAGATTGCTTACCATGGATGCTTTTTTCTCTTCATCAAGGTCAACAATATTTTTTTTGGACAATAGGTCCAAAGCCATTTCAACCATACCCACAGCGCCTTCCACAATTTTACTCCTGGCAGCAATAATGGCCGTTGCCTGTTGTCTTTGCAGCATAGCCCCCGCAATTTCGGGTGAATATGCGAGGTGACTGATCCTTGCTTCGGTAATTTCAATACCCGCTTTTTCCAACCTTTCATTCAGCTCTTTTTCGAGTAAGGCAATTACCTCATCGCCCCCATCGCGAAGGGTGATGGTGGCAGTTTCATCTTCAATAATATCATAAGGGATGGTAGAAGCAAGGTGACGCAAAGCTGCCTCACTCTGGTTAACCATATACTGTGAGAAACTGATCACATCAAATGCCACTTTATACGTGTCTTTGATTTGCCATAAAATAACGGCAGCGATTTCAATGGGATTACCCATTTTATCGTTCACTTTCAGCTTATTGCTTTCCAGACTCTGGGAACGGAGGTTCACTTTTTGCCGAATGAACAAAGGATTGATGAACATCAGTCCGTTTTCCTTAACCGTGCCTACATATTTTCCGAAAAAAGTAAGCACTACTGCAAAATTGGGCTGAATAATGGTTAGCCCCTTTAACAGGAATACGCCTGTAATTACGCAAACCAGCATAAAAATAACAACAGGAGTGCCCGGTTGCTGATGGTCGCTAGTTGAATTGATGATCGTGCTTATGCCCAAACCAATAATGGCGATGGCAACTATAAAGACTGCAAAACCCGATACGCCTTTCCTGATCTTTTCCATATAAGTTATTTTGATATTAAAATGATATCAAATCTACAAAACGTTTTCCTTATGGCCAAATCTTATGGTAACCGGTCATTAGGCGGTTTTGAGGGATTCGGGCTGTTTTAAACGGCGAATACTCCCTGTACTGCCTAAAATTGCCCTACTTCCCCGGATTACTTACTTTTGCAACTCTTTACTGTTTAAACAGCCGGATTTTTTTGGCGAAAGGACACTCAAATGAATGAACCGAAACGATATTTAATCACTTCCGCATTACCCTATGCCAATGGCCTCAAACATATTGGCCACCTGGCCGGTGCTTATTTACCGGCGGATATTTATGTACGCTACCTAAAAGCACGCAAAAGAGACGTGGTCTATGTTTGCGGCAGCGATGAACATGGTACAGCCATCCCCATTCAGGCAGCTGCAGAAGGAACAACAGCCCAGGAAATCATCGACAAGTATCACCCCATCATGGCCAGTAATTTTAAGGAACTGGGTATTGATTTTGATATTTACCACAGAACCAGTGACCCGCTGCATCATGAAACAGCCGGCGAATTTTTCAACAAACTCAATCAAAACGGAGATCTTGAAATAAAAGAATCTGAACAATATTTTGATGTAGCGGCCAATAGTTTTCTGGCCGACCGCTATATCAAGGGTACCTGCCCCAATTGCAGTTATGAAAGCGCTTATGGCGACCAGTGCGAAAGATGTGGCAAGAGCCTCAGTCCTGATGAGCTCATCAATCCCCTAAGCACACTTAGTGGCAATGCCCCAGTAAAGAAAATGACCAAACACTGGTACCTCCCTTTAAACAGGCATGAAGATTTTTTGCGCGAATGGATATTGAAAGAACATGCAAATGACTGGAGACCTTCCGTATTGGGGCAGTGTAAAAGCTGGATCGACGGTGGCCTGCAGCCAAGAGCCGTAACCCGCGACCTTGACTGGGGAGTAAAAGTTCCCTTACCGGATGCTTCCGGAAAAGTATTGTATGTATGGTTTGATGCCCCTATCGGATACATCAGTGCCACCAAACAATGGGCAATCAATACCGGTAAAGACTGGCGCCCTTATTGGGAAGACAAAGATACCAAGCTGGTACATTTTATTGGCAAGGACA
>JBDKLG010000243.1:0-7378 GCA_039795695.1 Bacteroidota bacterium | reverse complement strand
GCGTAACCCGTCCCAGGTGGGCATTCCAACAGTGATGGTTGGATAGTTTTTTGCGCTGCTCAATATCCTGGATAGCGACAAACCAAACTGTTCATTCAGAGAACCGCAGATAAGGATATTCTGTTTGCTACTGTCCAGAAAATCGGTAACCTGTTTTGCCGTAAAACTATCCGGTAGCTCAACCGATTTTAGTTTGAGGGGAAGTCCGGCTGTTTTTTTATTCTGTGCGGCCAGTATGGATTGAATCAGGTCTTCCGTACTTCCTCTTTTTCTGAAAAGAATGATATTGTCTGTGGGAAAATACCTGTGCAGGTATTTGTAAATGCCTTCCACATGCACGGGTAAGGTAGGATTCAATAACGCAAATTGCGGATTGCCGGTTAAGCCCCCGTCATTGGGATAGGTAGCAGAGATAAGCGGTATGGCATTGGCCGCAGCAAAGTCGGCAACAGCTGTTAATTCATTCCGATTGGTAAAAGAAGCAATGATCAGGGAAACATCCCTGAATGAGGCTGTTGCAACCAGCTTGTTCAATGAAAGTTCCGCATTTTTACTGTCAAAAAAAAGCAATTCAATAGACTGCTTCTCATTGTTCAAAGAGTCGGCAGCCAGCATAACGCCATTGTAAAAATCAAGACCGGGCAAAACATAGCGGGGTAAATTATTTTTGCCCAGTTTATAAGCCTCTTTGGTAAAAAGAGAGTCAAGATAAACAGGTGCTATCACGGCAACTGTCACTTTTTTTTCCGTGGCCGATTGTGCACAAATCCTTGACCCCTGCATCAGCAAAAACAAAAAAAATATTTTTTTAATTAACACGCTGTTGATTTTACGCATGGATGCAAATGCTTATTCCCACTCGATTGTAGCCGGTGGTTTACTGCTGATATCATATACCACCCGGTTAATGCCCCTGACATTGTTGATGATTTCATTCGAAATATGGGCTAAAAATTCATGGGGTAAATGCGACCAGTCGGCGGTCATGCCATCTACCGATGTTACTGCCCTTAATGCAACGGTAAATTCATAGGTTCTTTCATCGCCCATTACGCCCACACTTTTTACCGGCAATAAAATGGCACCTGCCTGCCATACGGAATTGTATAAATTATGTTCTTTCAAAGCGTTGATATAGATAGCATCGGCTGCCTGTAAGAGGGTCACTTTTTCTTCGGTTACTTCACCAAGAATGCGTATGGCCAAACCCGGTCCGGGAAAAGGATGGCGGTTAATCATGGCAGCTGGTATGCCCAGTTCGAGCCCTACTTTTCTTACCTCATCCTTAAACAGGTACCTCAGGGGTTCTACCAGATCCAGGTGCATGATATCGGGCAGTCCGCCTACGTTGTGGTGCGACTTAATGGTTTGGGAAGGGCCGTGTACGCTTACACTTTCAATCACATCGGGATAGATGGTTCCCTGGCCGAGAAATTTGACGCCCGTAATTTTTTTTGACTCCTCATGAAACACATCAATGAACAGTTTGCCAATCACTTTTCTTTTTTCTTCCGGATCGGATTTTCCCTTGAATGCATCATAAAAAAGTTGCTTTGCATCAATACCCCTCACATTCAAGCCAATGGTATGGTAGGTTTCCAGTACCTGCTCAAATTCATTTTTGCGCAATACCCCATTGTCTACAAATATGCCGTGCAAACGCTCGCCAATTGCTTTACTGATCAGTGTTGCGGCAACGGTGCTGTCAACACCTCCGCTTAAAGCCATAATCACCTGGCTGTCGCCGATTTGCTCCTTCAGCCGGGCGATTGTTTCCTGTACAAAGGAAGCGGGAGTCCAGCTGGGCTTGCATCCGCAGATATCGATGAGGAAATTGCTGATGATTTTTTTTCCTTCTGTAGAATGGTAAACCTCCGGATGAAACTGGATTCCATAAAGAGGTTGGGTTCCGCCGCTTGATTTTTTAAAACCTGCAACAGGAATGCTTTCTGTTGTTGCTAATATGTCAAAACCTTCCGGAAGGGCGGTAATGGAATCGCTGTGGCTCATCCAAACCTGCGATTGTTCGGATACGTTTTTAAACAATATATCGGCCTGCTGAATATGCAGTTTGGCACGCCCGTATTCCCGCTTATTTGATTTGTCTACCCTGCCTCCAAATAGTTTGGCACTTAATTGTGCCCCATAACAAACACCCAGTACCGGCAGTTTTTGTATAAAACTATCCACTGCAACAGAAGGTG
Organism: Bacteroidota bacterium; assembly: GCA_039795695.1. GTDB lineage: Bacteria > Bacteroidota > Bacteroidia > Chitinophagales > Chitinophagaceae > Sediminibacterium. Next base: position 5,174 of record JBDKLG010000243.1, on the reverse strand, counting down.
CATTTTCTTCATTCACACTAAAAGGTGATCCGCTTAAAATAATCCCTTTCAGGTCGGGGGTAATTTCAAATGCTTTCTGAAAAGGGATGATCTCGCAGTAAACATTTGCCTCCCTAACGGCCCTTGCAATCAGCTGGGTAAACTGGCTGCCAAAATCAAGAATCAGTATTTTTTCTGTCATGATGCGAAGGTAACTGAAAATTTATGGTACCAATGCCTGATAAGCGGTTCAGAAATCCACATTAATGGTGATGGGGGGCCATAAGATTTTATTACCTTTCAAGTATAAAATCAGCTTATGAAACAGGTCAGCCTGCTCTTATTGGTCATAGTTCTTGCCGCTACTTCCTGCCGTTGGATGGGATACAAGCGAATTAAGGGAAATGGAATGGTAGCTACCGAAAACCGTTCTGTGAACAGGGCCGAGAAAATCAAACTGGCCGGCAGTTTCGATGTAGAGATTACCCAGGGGCCGGTTGCATCCATGAAAGTTTCGGCCGATCAAAACCTACTGCCATTTATCATTACTTCAGAATCGGGGGGCACATTGCTGATTAAAACAAAAGAGCATGTCAACCTTTCCTCTGATAACCCGATCATTATTTATATAACGGTACCAAAACTCGAAGAGATTCATTTGGCCGGCAGTGGCAATATCAGGGGGGTGAACAAATTTACAGATGGGGGCAAACTGCTCCTGAAAATTGCCGGAAGCGGCGATATTGCCCTGGCAGTAAATACACCTGAAATTACTGTGGAAATTGCGGGAAGCGGAACCGTGTCACTCAGCGGAGAAACCAGGAACGAGAAAATACAGATCAGTGGAGTAGGCGATTTTAAAGGGGAAGACATGAAAGCTGAAAATGTACAGGTAAAAGTAGCCGGGAGCGGCGACGTGAAACTCTTTGCCTCCAATACCCTCGATGTGAAAATTGCTGGCGTAGGTTCCGTTTATTACAAGGGAAGCCCTGCCGTTACCCAGCATGTATCTGGAAGCGGAGAAGTTAAAAAAATGGAATAAAAAGCTTTTATACCTGCAGTAAGCCCCTCTTAAACTGTTTTGCCCATGGTAAGCAACAATCGGGCCTCAGAAAGAATCTTTCAGCAATAAAGACTTTTTTTCAGTTAGTTTTGCAATGAAATCCAATGTCTGCTATGCCTACCCGACATAATATATTATTTATATGCCAGGACCCCGTTTCCCGAAAACTAATCGGGGATGAATTAGCCCGAAATGAATTTCATATCGATTTTGCGGCAGAACTTCCGGAAGGGGCAAAAATCTTCAAACACCATTCCTATTCGCTGATTCTTATTGATTTGGGTGCAGAAACACAGAAAGCCCTGGGGTATTGCGAACAGATAAGAGAGCAGAGCAAAAGGATTCCGGTAATCATTTTAAGTGATGACACAGCAATGAATACCCGTATGGAAGCATTCCAGGCGGGTGTTGATGACTACCTCTTAAAGCCCGTTTACCTGCCTGAATTGTTTGCCAGGATGCGGGTATTCATTAGAAGGATTGAACATCCCGGAACTGTTGAAAAACTGGTAGTGGATGACATGGAAATAAACCTGAGCAACAAAATAATTGTCAGAAACGGGGTATCGATTAACCTTACTTCCAAAGAGTTTACCCTACTCGTATTACTGGCCCGGAACAAAAACAGGATAATCTCTAAACAGGAAATACTGGAAAAGGTCTGGAACCTGGGTTTTGATACCGGTACCAATACCATTGAAGTATACATCAGTTTTCTCCGAAGCAAGATCGACAAACCATTCGAAAAAAAGCTGATCCATACCAAGCCCGGCTTTGGCTACTACATCAAATAGCCATGCCCGTAATTGGGGTTACCGTAGGGACAAAAAAAACCACCAGGTTATTAACCTGATGGCTTTCTAAATAGTTTAGGCTGATAGATTAAGCGATGGTTGTTGCCTTCTTGGTCAGCTTGCTCTTAAGATTGGCCGCTTTGTTTTTGTGGATAATTCCACGCTTGGCCAATTTATCGATCATAGAAACTACGTCGGGTAAAGACGCGTCGTAAGCAGGTTTATCGGTACTTGCTTTCAGGTCGCGGATAGCGTTACGGGTTGTTTTTCCATAATAACGGTTACGATCGCGACGCTTCGTAGCTTGTCTCACATCTTTCTTTGTAGCTGAATGGTTTGCCATGTTCTGTTTTTTTCAGGACGGCAAAGGTAAGGTGTTGCGGCCAAATTTGGAAATTTAAAGCAAAAAAACTCCTAAAAAGGGGAAAAAGTGGAAAACTGACTCATTATCAACAGGTTCCCCTTAATTTGAACCCATTGTCGATTCTCGAAAAATGCTTTCAGCCACCCGGGTAAAACACGGATTTTGCCTGATAATTCTGCAGGCAAAGACCGATATTTGCCCTCTATTTGCAAAAAAGCGAAGATTTTTTCACAATGAAGGATTTTTCATACATCACCAATTCGCATCCGGCTTTTATTGAGGGCCTTTACAGAGATTTCGTAAAAGACCCTGCAAGCATTGATCCCGACCTGAAAAAATTCTTTGAGGGATTTGATTTTGCCTTATCCAATGCAACCCTGAATGCTTCCGCTGCAGCCGAAGGTACAGCAGATAAAGCAAGCCAGGATGCAGACTGGATGAAGGAAATAAGGGTATACCGGCTGATCCTGGGTTATCGAAACAAGGGCCATCTTCTGGCCAAAACCAATCCCATCCGGGAAAGAAAAGACAGGGGGGCCAATCTGGACCTGGCTTTTTTTGGCTTATCGGAAGCAGATTTAGACAATGTTTACCAGGCCGGAAACCTGGTTGGACTGGGGGCTGCCAAATTAAGGGATATCCTGGCAAAGCTGCAGAAAACCTATGCCAACCATGTAGGTATTGAATTCAAATATATTGGCGACCAGAAAAAAATTGATTGGCTGACCAATGAACTGGAAAGGAATTTTTCGCAGGATATTCCGCTGGAACAAAAAAGAAGGATACTGGAGAAGCTGAATGAGGGTGTGATGTTTGAAAAGTTTTTGCATACCAAATACATCGGTCAGAAAAGGTTTTCGCTGGAGGGTGGGGAAACAACTATTGCGGCATTGGATGCCATCATCAATATAGCTGCCAATAATGATGTACAGGAAGTAGTGATAGGCATGGCACACAGGGGCAGGCTGAATGTGCTGGCCAATATTATGGGCAAGACCTATGAGCAGATTTTCAGCGAATTTGAGGGAACTGCTACCATTGACCAAACCATGGGTAGTGGAGATGTTAAATACCATATGGGATATGGAAGCGAGGTAGAAACTGCCGATCACAAACACATGCACCTGAAACTAATGCCCAATCCATCCCACCTGGAGGCCGTAGACCCGGTGGTAGTAGGGTTTTCCAGGGCCAAGGCGGATACCCTTTACCAAAGTGATTTCGATAAAATACTGCCCATACTCATTCATGGAGATGCATCGGTAGCAGGGCAGGGGATTGTTTATGAGGTATTGCAGATGAGTAACCTGCGTGGATATTATACCGGAGGTACCATTCACTTTGTGATTAATAACCAGATTGGATTTACCACGGATTTTGATGATGCAAGAAGTGCGGATTATTGTACTTCTGTAGCGGCCATGGTACAGGCACCGGTATTGCACGTGAATGGCGACGATGCGGAAGCTGCTGTAAAATGCGCAGAAATAGCTGCCCGTTACCGCGAAGCATTCAACAGCGATATTTTTATTGACATGGTATGCTACCGCAAACATGGGCATAACGAAGGAGATGACCCCAAGTATACCCAGCCGCAATTGTATGCATTGATTGATAAGCACCAGAACCCAAGAGAAATCTATACCAATTTTCTCATGGAGAATGGCGAAGCCGATGCCAGGGAACTGGCAAAAGAAATGGAGAAAAAATTCTGGGGCGATTTGCAGGAGCGGCTTGATGAGGTAAAACAAAATCCCTTACCCTATAAATACCAGCCACCCGAACTGGCCTGGAAAAGTTTGCGCAAAGCCAGGCCGGAGGACTTCGATTCATCTCCCAATACTGCCATAAGTGAAGAAGACGCAGCAATGCTTTTTCGTCATTTGATGAAATGGCCAGCGGATTTTCAGCCACTGAAAAAAGTAGAAAAACTGATCCAGGAAAAAATAAAATTGCTGGATGCAGAACAGAAAATTGACTGGGCAACGGCAGAACTAATGGCCTATGGCTCACTCTTAATTGAAGGAAACCTCGTTAGAATGAGTGGGCAGGATGTGCAAAGAGGAACTTTTAGCCACCGCCATGCCATTCTTCGTGACGAGCGCACCAACAAGGGTTATAACAGATTGAATCATTTCAGGGAAAACCAGGAAAAATTCCGCATTTATAATTCTTTGTTAAGTGAATATGGTGTTTTAGGATTTGAATATGGGTATGCAATGGCCAATCCCAATGCACTGGTAATATGGGAAGCACAGTTTGGCGATTTTTCGAATGGGGCACAAACCATGATTGACCAGTTTATTGCTGCGGGTGAACAAAAATGGCAGCGCCAGAATGGGGTGGTGATGTTGTTGCCACATGGCTATGAAGGACAGGGCCCTGAACACAGCAGTGCCCGCATGGAGCGTTTTTTACAGCAATGCGCCGAATTGAATATGGTCATTACCAATATTACTACGGCTGCCAATCTTTTTCATGCAATGCGACGCCAGATAAGCTGGAGCTTCAGAAAACCACTCATCAATTTTTCGCCCAAAGCCAATCTGAGAAACCCAGGAACCTATAGCCATATAGGCGAGTTTAGCAAAGGGGGATTCAGGGAACTGATCGACGATGCATTTGCGGATGATGCGGCACAGGTGAAAAAAGTATTGCTTTGTTCGGGTAAATTATATTTTGAGCTGGCTGAGAAGCAGGCGAAAGAAAACAGGAAGGATATTGCGATCGTAAGGATGGAACAGGTGTATCCCCTTCCCTACAAACAACTTGAAGTATTACACAGGAAATACAGCAAAGCAACCTGGTTCTGGGTACAGGAAGAGCCACTGAATATGGGTGCCGCCACTTTTCTGCAGATGAACCTCAAATCAATCAACTTTGGAGTCATCAGCCGCAAAGCAAGCGCATCAACAGCTACCGGCTATCACAAAATACATTTACAGGAACAGGCAGAAATCATTGAAACAGCATT
>JBDKLG010000242.1:0-4200 GCA_039795695.1 Bacteroidota bacterium | reverse complement strand
ATTGTTTCACCGCCTGATTGAACAGTTTCACCTGCCCGAACACCTGAGAGAAAAAGTAATTCCCTTCTCGGGCTCAGAAGACCTCGATGAGCAGATAGACTGCCTCATCAGCCTGGGTGGGGATGGCACTTTGCTGGACACGGTTACCCTGGTAAAAGACAAGCATATACCCATTCTGGGAATCAATTTCGGCCGGCTTGGATTTCTTGCTGCCATCAGTAAAGAAGAACTGAGCACTGCGGTTGACTCCCTGATCAATCGAACCTACCATATCGACAAAAGAACCCTGATACACCTGGATTCCAATGAACCACTGTTTGGAGAAACACCTTTCGCTTTGAATGAATTCGCTATTCATAAACGCGATATTTCTCCCATGGTAAAAATTCATACCTATCTAAACGGAGAATTCTTAAATTCGTACTGGGCTGACGGACTGATTGTTGCAACGCCAACAGGCTCTACGGGCTATAATATGAGTTGTAACGGACCCATTGTATTTCCTGAATCAGCCAGTTTTGTAATTACCCCGGTTGCTCCGCATAATTTGAATGTACGGTCCATCATCGTACCCGATAATAATGTGATTTCCTTTGAAGTGGAAAGCAGGGCCGACCAGGTGATTTGTGCCCTGGATGCCAGAAGAGAAATCGTTAACAAAACCATCCAGTTAGCTGTAAGAAGGGAAAAATTTGGCATCAACCTGATCAGACTGAATGAAAACAGCTTTTTATCTACCCTCAGAACCAAACTTACCTGGGGGCTGGATAAAAGAAATTAACTTTTATTGTATTGAAATTTGATGCTATTTTACAATAGATAGCAGACGACAGAAAATTATGCTTAGAAAAACCATCACCATCCTTTGCCTGATCATCGGCCTCCAAAAAGCCAATGCCCAATTAATGGAACCCTATGTGCACCAGGGTGAAGTAGGTATTTCGGCTGGTGTGGGTCATTATTTTGGTGACCTGAACCCTAATTCGGCACTGAACAGACCTAAAATTGCTGCCGGTATTTTTTTCAGAAAACAGCTCAATAATTATATAGGTATCAGATTATCAGGCGATTATGCAATGCTTGGGTATTCAGACATTTATAGTACCAACCCCGTTCAGCAAGCCCGGAACCTGAGTTTCAATACCAATGTATGGGAAATCAGCCTGGCAGGAGATTTCAATTTTTTCCAGTTCCAGCCCGGATTTGAAGGCTATAATTTTACCCCCTATATCGGACTGGGTGTGGGTGTGTTTTCCTTCGATCCCTATGCCTACCTGAATGGTGAAAAATACCTGCTCAGAACACTGGGAACAGAGGGCCAGGGTAGTTCCCTCTATCCCAACCTGCAGCCCTATAACCCCATCGCCATCAGCATTCCGTTTACAGTAGGGCTTAAATATGCACTCAACACAAGAACCAATGTTTTTGCCGAATTAACCTACCGATTCACCAATACCGACTACCTCGATGATGTAAGTGGTTTATATGCGCCCGATGCCTTCCCCACACTGCCCGACGGCTCCCCTTCTCCGGGTTTTTTGCTGCAGGACAGAAGTTATGAAACCGGCTCTTCTATTGGTGCCAAAGGGGTTCAAAGGGGTAATAGCCTGCAAAAAGACGCTTTTGCCACTTTTAAAGTAGGGGTATCCTTCAACCTTTCTTCCTATCGCTGTCCCCAGCCCTCCAACAGATAATGGCCCGATAGCGGATTTGGGTATTTTTTGCCAATTATATCCTGCTATAAGCATTGATTTTATTAGCTTTGCACCCTAAATCAAGTACCCCTCATGCAGTCAGGCCTGCTCGAAAAGATTGATAAGAACAGATTGCCCAGCCATATTGCCATCATTATGGATGGAAATGGCCGTTGGGCAGAGGAAAAAGGACAGGATCGGCTTTATGGACATTTTCATGGGGTTGAAAGCGTTCGCAATATTGTAGAAGGGGCTGCGGAACTGGGTATCCAATACCTCACCCTCTATGCTTTCAGCACAGAAAACTGGGACAGGCCGCAGCAGGAAGTAGAGGGGCTGATGTCATTACTGGTAGATACCATTCGCAAAGAAGTACCCGTTTTAAATAAAAATAATATCAAACTGCATGTAATTGGCGATATGGATATGCTGCCAAAATTTGCCCACCATGAATTATTAGAAGCCCTGGAAATGACGGCGGCCAATACAGGCCTGAACCTCATTATGGCATTGAGTTACAGCAGCCGTTGGGAGCTGGTAAATGCAGTAAAAAACATCGGGATGGATGTGAAAAACGGGAAAGTTGACCCTAGCCTGATAAACCAGGAAACCCTGCAGCAATACTTAACCACCAGCCATTTCCCCGATCCGGAACTAATGATCAGAACAAGCGGAGAATACCGTATCAGCAATTTTCTTTTATACCAGTTAGCCTATGCCGAACTTTATTTTACCAATACCCGCTGGCCCGATTTCCGCAAAGAAAACCTCTATGAAGCCATTGTTGACTTCCAGGGAAGGGAAAGGAGATTTGGCAAAACCGGGCATCAAATACAGGAGGAAACCCATTTGGCATAGCTATTTTATTCATTATCATTCATTTCAGCGGTCGATTTAACAAAGACTTTTCATTATTCAAGTTAATTTGCCCCGCCTAAAAACCCGAACCAAAGTACTGACAGAGCCTGAACTTGTTCCTTGGTCAGCAACATTACAAACAGAAACCGGATGCAGAAAGTGTACAAAATTTTAGTGTTGGCTCTAATAACATCGCTCTTGAGTGTTTCGGCCCGATCTCAGCAAACAACAGGAACTGATACTTCCATAACTTCCATCGATGCAGACCTGCTCAATATTTTTACCCAGAAAGTTCCCAGAAAATACAAGGTGAACGCAGTAAAAGTAGTAGGTAACCGCTTCTTTGACGAAAACCTGCTGGTATCAATCGCTAATATTAATGTTGGAGATGATATCATGATTCCGGGCGGCGACAATTTTTCCAAAGCCATCAACAAATTATGGGGGCAGAATTATTTCAGTAACGTAGAAATCTACCTGACCAAAGTGGAAGGGAAAATGATCGATATTGAAATAGCTGTAACCGAAAGAGCCCGTTTATCAAAATTCTTTTTCAAGGGAGTAAGAAAAGGGGAAAGTGAAGACCTCGCAGGTAAAACAGGATTGGTGCCCAACAGGGTTATTACCGAGAACATGAAGATTTCTGCAGTAGAAGCCATTAAAAAATACTATGCCGAAAAAGGATACCGCGATTCCAAAGTTAAAATAGAAGAAAGAAAAGATACTTCCATCAACAACACACTGGCACTCGATTTCCTGATTGACAAGGGCCCCAAAGTAAAAGTAAACAACATCAATTTTGGCGGAAACAGCGTTGATCCGGGCAAACTGAAAAAACAACTCAAAGACACCAAAGAGAAATCAAGGCTTACCCTCTTCCCCAGTGAAGACATCGGTTACCTCGTTCCTCCGCAGCGATACAAGTTCCAGCAATACCTGAGCGAGAAGGGCTACCTCACTTACAGCAAAACAAAAAAAGTACTGGACCCCTATGTTCGCCTCAAATTTGCTTCGGCAAAATTTGACGAGAAAAAATATACCGACGATAAAGAAAATATCCTCGACTATTACAACACACTGGGCTACCGGGATGCAGTTATTGAAAAAGATACGGTATACCATACACAAAAAGGCGACCTGAATATCGATATCAAAGTAGCGGAAGGACATCGCTACTATTTCGGAAATATTACCTGGAGAGGCAATACCAAATTCTCCGATTCGGTATTGTCACAGATCCTGGGTATCCGCAAGGGCGATATTTACAACCAGGAATTATTAAACAAAAAATTGGGTAAGTCTTCCTCACCCGACGGTGGAGATATCAGTGGCCTGTACCAGGATGATGGCTACCTGTTTTTCAGAACAGATCCGGTAGAAACAGCCGTTTATAATGATACCATCGATTATGAAATCAGGCTGATCGAAGGCCCGCAGGCAACCATCAAAAATGTGCGCATTGCCGGTAATGAACGTACCAAGGAATACGTGATTCGCAGGGAATTAAGGACCATACCGGGAGAAAAATTCAGTCGCACCGACCTGATCCGTTCACAAAGAGAGATTGCCCAGTTAAATTATTTCAACCAGGAAAAAATCAAACTGGACCCTGTGCCCAATCCGGATGATGGTACGGTTGATATTAATT
>JBDKLG010000241.1:0-2746 GCA_039795695.1 Bacteroidota bacterium | reverse complement strand
TGGATGCTTCCTGTTGCAGGGTGGAAGTAGTGAAAGGGGCTGCTGGCGTTCGTTTTGCCGGTTTTACCTGAATATCGGTTACCTGATAGCCGGCTCCTTTACAGGAAGCAAGAAAAGCATTGGCATCTTTTTCAACAGCAAGCTTATTGGGTCCCTCTGCTTTAAAAATAACCGTTTTATTGTTGATATCCGGGGCAGTAAAAAAAGCTTCTATCTTATAAGTACTCTCCGGTATAAACTGGTTGATCTCCCTTTCTCTTTCCACAATCAATCTTACTGCCACACTCTGCACCCTTCCTGCACTCAGGCTTCTTTGCATGCCAATCTTTCTCCACAATACCGGACTCAGTTCAAAACCTACCAGCCTGTCCAATACCCTTCTTGCCTGCTGTGCATTTACCAGGTCCATATTGATTTTGCGCGGATTCTCCACCGCCTTTTTAATGGCAGGGGCAGTGATCTCATGAAAAACAATTCTTTTGGTTTCTTTTGGATCCAACCCCAATACTTCAGCCAAATGCCAGCTGATACTTTCCCCTTCACGGTCCTCATCCGATGCCAGCCAGACTTCATCGGCTTTTTTGGCCAATTGTTTCAGCTCTCTAACAACTTTCTCTTTCTCATCAGGCACTTTATAACGTGGCAGGTAATGATTGTTTACATCGATACCCATATCGTCTTTCTCGAGGTCGCGGATATGCCCATAACAACTTTTCACCTCGAAATCTTTCCCGAGGATTTTCTCAATCGTTTTGGCCTTTGCCGGTGACTCAACAATCAATAAATTCTTTGCCATACTAATGGTATCCTCCGAATTATCGGAGCTTTTTTCGACTATTCCCAAATGTATATTTCCCAATAATGACTCACCTGGTCAGGGGCGAAAATCCCGGGTCTTACCCTGCAATATTAGGGGAAACAATGAAAACACAAAAAATATCAGGTAAACTAAGCGCTTAAAAAATGGACGATTTCACTGCAAACTCTATTGTCTTTATAAATTTTACTATGCCCTAATTGCTCGGTTATCAAAAAACGAACATGCGGTAAATCCAATGGTAGCAAGGGTTTTACGTCTTCAAAGGAGCAAATGCTGTCATCCCTGTCGTGTACCCATAAAACAGGGGCAGCAATTGATTTTACCACCCTGCTAACTGAAAAATGTTCAATAGGCCTGTCAGAAAGTTCAAAAATCAGGTTTTTAAATGCCTCTTTTGTTTTTGTATCTGCAGAAATCAGGCTGAAAAAATTGTCAACCGCACGAATTGTTTCCGTAGCGGGAGCTATCAGCACCAGCTTTCTTTTTTCCCTGAAAGCAAGCTCTTCAAAAGCAAGGGCTGCCGCAAGTGCGCCCAATGAATGACCCATCATACCGTCAATAGGCCCAAATAGCAGTTCTATTTTGAGCAGGGCATTCTTATAGATATATGCATTAATCCGTTTTCCATCACTGGCACCATGGGCAGGTGCATCAAACGCCAGTACTTCAAAGCCGGCCCTGCGTAGCGGGACTATGTATTTTTCAAACTTGAAAGCATAACTCCTGAAACCGTGTACAATTAAAATCTTTTTTCCATTGGGCTGATCCGGATTCCAGCGATAACCCCTGATAGTCAATCCATCCATTTTAAAGGACAGTTTTTCGGCTTTATGAAATACAGGTGGCGGTTTTTTGGGAGGTTTGGCGGCAAAGGGAGTACAAAAAATCCGATAAGCTGTCTCTGCTGCTTTACGCGGGGAAAGGATACCAAGGGTTTTCAATTTTGTTTTATAAAAACCAATGAATAGTTTTTGCCCTAACTTCATTTTCATAGAACAAAGATATGCAGGTTACAATCATCGGTTCGGGTAATATTGCAACAGTGCTTGGAAGAACCCTGCTGTTAAAGGGCCATACTGTTGCAGCCGTTTACAGTAGAAATGCCGTTAATGCACTTAGGCTTGCCAATGAATTAAAGGCAGAGGCTTTGTATTCGTTAAACAGGGTTAATGCGGATGCGGATGTGGTTGTAATGGCTGTTAGCGATGAAGCCATACGGGAAATAGCTCCGGCACTGCATTTAAAAGACCGACTGGTTATTCATACTTCCGGCGCTTTATCAAAAGATGTTTTGAAAAACACCAGTCATGCCTATGGTGTTTTGTGGCCTGTAAAAATGGTCCGATCATCCATGCAAACATTGTCTCCTGTTACACTTGTTGTTGATGGAAATAATGCGCACACAACCGAAGAAATTAACAAACTGGCCCTTAGCCTGTCTGACCGGGTAATCGCTGCCGGCGATTTGCTCCGAAGTAAAATGCACCTGGTTGCTTCATTCAGTTCCAATTTTGCCAATCATTTATATCAGCTCTCTGCCAATTTCTGCGAAAAAGAAGGGCTTGATTTTAATTTGTTTTTACCATTGATAAGTGCAGCCGTGGAAGAACTTTATCAGCAACATCCTGCCCAAATTCAAACAGGCCCTGCCCTGCGGGGAGATGTGAATACCATGCAGCAACACCGGAAATTATTGGAAGCATATCCGCAGATGGAAGCAATCTATGTTTTGTTAAGCGATAGTATCCGGAAAAGTTTTCACGGATAGTTCAGGCAATCGACCACCGGCACTTCAGCCATCCTGTTTACCCTTTAATACAAGCAGGTCATTTTTATTTTACAATTGCAGCCTTAGGGAAGGGAATAGGGAAAGTTAAACGCAATGCAATGATTCGTAATAAAACGGTTCAAAATCAATTAATAATT
>JBDKLG010000240.1:0-30443 GCA_039795695.1 Bacteroidota bacterium | reverse complement strand
TGATTAATACAACACTTTCACTGGCCGTTTTCTCAACCCCATCCAACATAAATAGCAACCATTCCTCCCATTCGCCTTTTATTCTAACCTCCTGCAATAACCGATAATAATCGTTTTTGTGCCTGATAATATAACGGCTTAGATATAGTACCGGCAAGTGCAATAAACCTTTTTGAACCAGGTACAGAATATTAATGATTCTCCCTGTACGCCCATTACCATCATAAAAAGGGTGAATGCTTTCGAATTGATGATGAATGATGGCCATTTTGATCAACGGATCTACGTCCATCATCATGTCGTCGTTTATAAAGACCTCGAGATTATTCATTAATAATAATATCGATTCCTTTTCCTGCGGAGGTGTGTAAACAAGTTCTCCGGTTTTGTCATTCAGTAGTTTTGTGCCAGCCAGTTTCCTAAACCCTGCACTATTTTGTTCCACAACTTCCTGAATCTGCAGAATGTGATTATTTGTTAGTAGTTCATTCGATTTTACTAGATGAAACCCTTTAATAAGTGCTTTTGCATATTGGTGCACTTCTTTTGCTGCAGGGCTTGTAAAGTGGTTATTAAATAAGCTACTTTGATATACTTCATCAAATGTGCTGATAATATTCTCAATAGCTGAGCTCTCACGCGCTTCTCGCAGGGTCAATGTTTCGAGTAAAATAGTCTCATTGGGAATACTGCTTATAACCCCTTTCAATTCTGCCAAAGCTTTATGTGCCAGAGCCGTTTTTCTAAGCACTGCTTTTGTTTCTATATCACCTTTAAGTGGTAGTAATTGTACCATAATTGGGTTATAACAGGTAAATATAACCCAAAAAAGCAAAAAATTGGGTTGCATTTTTCATGTTTGATCAATTTTTTACTCTTTCGAGTCTGGGTTTTCTTACATTTTAAAAAGACGGTTACAACTTTCCGCAGTAAGGGGAGCGTAAAAATAAAAGGGGTATACTTTGTTAGTACGCCCCTTTTACTTTTAATGAACCTATCTTATTCACCATCTCTCTAATCCAAGAAGTTTTTTACCCAGATCAGTCAGCTCAGCTCTTTCATATTTTATTTGTTCCCAATTTCTTGGGTCACCGGGAAATGCATAACCTTCCGGAGCAATGCTGTCTTTCCATGAATTAATTCTCCATTGACGCAGGTCATTGTTATCTTCTTCAGCAGGCATCATAGAAATGTACTGAGCAACCCGAACTTTATTTTCACTATTGTTCGCTCTAATACCATGAGGCTGGGTACTATTGAATATCAAAAGATCGCCTGCTTCCAATTTTACTTTTGTTGGTGTAAAACCGGTGGTATCGGGCTTAAACCTGTCTCGGTCTTCCGGTTGAGTTAACTTCCAGGTATGATAAGTTCTGAATAATTCGGGGATACATTGAAAGCCCCCCATATTTTCATCTGTCTGATCTGCTAGTGCCAATACTCCCTGAACATTGACCGGTCTTGTTTCGGGATCATAATCCCAATGAATAAATCCTTTGTATTCATGCCCTGGTCTTATTGGGAAGTTCAGATTTGCCCTGTCAATGGTTACCCATAATTTTTCAGTACCCCATATATCAACAAAAGCATCATATACTTTCTGCATTTGCCTGTTGTTCCACAAATGCTGGTTGTTGTAACATTCAACCATTCCGGTATTAGTCAACTCTTTCATTTTCATTTCTGCTCTTGGTGCTGTGTACCATGTATTGCTGTTGTTTGGGTCTTTCTCTTCAAATTCCCAAAGAAACTCAGCAGTTTTTATTGCCTGCTCACGCGGAACGGCATTTTTGATGACTATGTAACCATTGTGAATCCAAAACTTCCAGTCTTCTTCGCTTAGCACGCTTAATGGTTTCCCATTAGACCGATCATTTAATTTTTCTGCACTGCTTTTCGCAGTTGACGGATTACCCGGTATGTCTTTATGCGCATTTTGGGGTACCATGGTTGGCGCCATTGTTGGTTGCATAGTTTACATTGTTTGGTTGATGAAAATTTGTGGTAAAGCGTTAGATGGACAAACAGTTTTCATTCGGTTACAAAAGCCTTGTTGGGCTTTCTTATCACTACTTTTTTTGATACCGGCTATCGGTGAACGATTCTGGATAATTATTGCTAAGCCGGACTTATAATGTGTTGGGCAGTTCATTCGAATCGCTTTTTCTTTGATAAAAATAGCTTCCAACGATAGCCTGATTAACTATCTGAATTGACCAATATTTGACCTGTATTGATATTTTAGGTCAATAATTATAATAGATTTGTTATTTTGGTATCAATGAGATTGAAACTGGAAAATATCAAGCCTGATTCCGGCAGCTCGTTCAGAATTCTGCTAACCCCTAACCTGAACGATATTTTTTATTGGCATTTTCATCCTGAAATTGAAATTGTATATGTTGAAGCAAAAAAAGGGATCAGACATATCGCGGATCATATATCCATCTACGAAGGAAGTGACCTGGCCATAATAGGTTCCTATATCCCTCATTTGAATTTTGATTATGGCGTAAAAGCAACTGTTGAAACAGTGGTGGTTCAGTTAAGAGAAACATTTTTTGATGATGGGTTGAAAACTTTTCCGGAACTAAGCGCTGTATTTAAATTGTTTGAAAAAGCTAAGACCGGTATCGCATTTTATGGAGAAACCAAAAGAGTTGCAGGTGAGCGATTAAAAAAACTCACAACCCTGACTCAGTTCAATCAACTGATTGAACTGTTAAGCGTGTTTCAGCTTCTTGCCGGTAGCACAGAATTTGTACAATTAAAAGTAAGGCCTGTTTCAAGTCATACCATGCTGAAACAACAGGAAAGAATTCATCGGATTTACCGATACGTAGAAGAACATTTTAAGGAAACAATAAATACAAATGCAATAGCTGAAAAGGTCAATTTATCGGTTCCCGCATTTTGCCGGTATTTCAAGAAAGCTACCAAACTCACTTATACAGATTTTGTGAATCAATACCGGATTAATCAGGCAAAAAAACTGCTCTTACAAGACAGGAATGTTACCGAAGCCTGCTTTGAGTCGGGATTTGAAAACCTTTCTTATTTCAATAGAGTATTTAAGAAAATCACGGGTGAAAGCCCGTCAAAATTTAAGAAAAAGAAGATCCTTGAGAGATAGCAATAAACTTTCTGATATAGGGTATGGTGTTTTTAGCTCAGGCTGCGGGAGAGAGATCAAAAATCGAAAGCTGCTAAATTTTTCAGACCGGATACCCAAAAATGCCCTAATAGTCAATTGTTATTTTACGGGTTGCCGGCTTGCGCTATTGCAAACCAGCACTGCAACCGCTGTGCTGCCTTCATCATGCATTGATCCTACTACCACCGTTACCCTGTCTCCTATTTTCAAATCGGATTGGGCTATTGCACTTGTGGCAGTCCTGATCTTTGTTTGATCTGTAAGTTGAATAATTTCATTGATACCATCATGCCGCTTAATGGTAATGGTATTTTTTCCCACAGCAATGATCTGTCCCGTGCCACCCGTTCCATTGCAGGGATCATTGTTTGGAGAATACCCGGACCCCTTACTATCGGCAGAACCGGCCTGGCCAATTGCTGCAGCCTGGTGAAAGCTCACGGGCCCCTGGGTTTTCTGGTAAACAAGCATACCCAAAACTGCTAAGGAAGAAATGATCCCGATAACCGATGCAATAATTATTTTTTTTGATTTCGTAGAACGCAGCAGTTTGGGAAGCATTGTAAAAACCCAATAGCCAACCATAACGCCCAGTCCATTCAGCATCACATCATCAATATCAAATATGCCCACCTGTAAAAACACCTGCATTCCCTCGATGGCAAACCCTGCGGCCAATGCCAGTGCGATAGTTTTTTTCCGGGTCATGTGCTGGTAAACAAAAGGAACCAGCAATCCTATCGGCACAAGTAATACAATATTTCCGAGTATATTTATGCCGCCGATAATGAATCCCTTCTCGCCAAGCAGAAACGGCAAAATGGTCCTGAAGGGAATCAGGTTGGCCGGACCTTTCTGCGTTCCGCCAAAATTCAACATGAGCGAACCTATCCTGATAATTGGCAGGTCTTTAAACACCAGTATTTTGATCAGGAATGCGCTGTATGCGATAAGTATGACTAATGCTGCCAATCTTTTCTTCATCTTTTAAAATTAAGTGTTCTGGGTGTTTGCCGATTGATACCCGGTCGATTTTTTTTTAATGGAGATCAGGCACTTGCCGGGCCACTGGCTGGAACTGATTTTGCTTTGTTTTTATGAATGCTGTTCTACCTGTGCTAAATGCCGATTCGCTGAATACAGCTGAAAATAAAGGGTAGTAAAACCTGCATAGGGATGTGAAGGATGCTGCTATTTGATTACAGGACCGGGTACAAAATCTGCTCTATGCAACAGTAAGCATAATGTGAAGCCCGGGTTCTTTGCCCTGTTTTATTGAAGCCATTGCTCTACGAATTCGCTGAAGTCCCTATAAAGCGTTTCAAATGAAACCCTGTAGGCAGCGTATTTATCTTTTATTATCTGGTAATCATCCATTTCGGCATTATTTTTTATGGATACAGCATTTTGTTTTGCCTCAGATGCGAGGTCCATTTTGTGCAAATGCATGGTATGCCTCAAATCATCAAGTAGATCCCGGTGCTCGGAGAACTGCTTTTTAAATGCTTTTATCTGCAAGGCAATTTCCGGGCTTATTTTTTTCTCCTTGGTTTCTTTGAGGTAGTCATCAAAAATTCTGAGCAAAGTGATGTCGTGGTTCAATTCTGCAATCCATACACGGTATCTCAAATGCAAACCCATGATTGAAGGAGTTTTCGACATAGTATTGCTTATTTGCAGAAAGTTACAAAAAATGACCGTATTCCCGCTTAGAATTTAATAGCCTGAAACGATTATTGTAAACACTGCCGCCGCTTTATTATTTTGCGACCGGTAAATTTTGTTTAAATTGGTTCAAATTATCTTTCATGAAAAAATTCCTTTTATTTTTCTTTGCAATTATTGCCCTGAGTCAGACTTACAGTCAGCAAAAAGCAGACAATAAAGTCCTGGCCACCCTTTTTGCCGAATACACAGAAGCGTCTTACCAGCTGTTTCCGCTTAGGGCCACCTTGAATGGGGATGCCCGTTACAATGATTTGCTGCCGGTTAGTTTTACCGACTCTTACAATAAAAAAACAGCGGCTTTGTACAACGAATACCTGACAAAGCTGCAAAAATTTGACCGGGCTTCTCTCAATCAGAATGACCAGATCAGTTATGATGTTTTCAAAAGAGACATGGAAATTGGTTTGGAGGGATTGTCGCTCAAAGCCAATCGCATACCTTTTAACCAGTTTGATGCATTTGAACTGCAGATGGGCCAGCTGGGAAGCGGTACGGGGGCACAGCCTTTTAAAACAGTCAAAGATTATGATAACTGGATCAGCCGTGCAAAAAAATATGTAGCCTGGAGCGATAGCAATATTGTGTATTTCAAGAAAGGGATTGCTGAAGGGATTGTTTTACCCAGGGCATTGGTGATAAAAATGATTCCGCAAATGCAGGCATTGCAAAAAGCAGACCCTAAAGCAAGTGTGTTTTATGGCCCTGTAAATAATTTTCCGGCAAGTTTCAATGAGGCCGACAAGAGCAGGCTCACAGAAGCTTTCAAAGACCTGATCAATAACTACCTTAACCCGGCTTACAAAAAACTGGAAATGTTTCTGCGGGATGAATACCTGGCCAAAGCCAGGGCTAGCAGCGGTATTGGAGCAGTGCCGGAGGGAGATAAGATTTACCGGTATGCCATTCGCCTATTCACTACTACCAACCAAAGCCCCGACCAGTTATTTAATACCGGATTGGCTGAGGTAAAACGTATCAGGGAAGAAATGGAGGGGGTAAGAAAGCAGGTGAATTATCAGGGAACACTGGAAGATTTTTTTACCTATACAAAAACAGATCCCAAGTTTTTACCCTATAAAAATGCAGAGGAAGTATTGGTAGCCTACCGGGCTATTCAGCAAAAACTGGAACCCTACCTGAATAATTTATTCACCATGCGTCCTAAAACTTCTTTCGAAGTAAGGCAAACAGAAGCTTTCCGCGCAGCATCTGCCGCAGCTCAGTATAATGCAGGTTTGCCGGATGGCTCGCGTCCTGGTATTTTTTATGTGCCCATTGTTGATGCCACAAAATATACCACGGCCAAAGAATGCCTCTTCATTCACGAAGCCATTCCCGGCCATCATTTTCAAATCATGCTGCAGCGCGAAAATAAAACCCTGCCTGCATTTCGGCAGAATGGCGGCAACAGCGCTTTCTCTGAAGGGTGGGGCCTCTATTGCGAAAGCCTGGGTAAACAACTGGGCTGTTATACCGATCCCTATCAATATTTTGATGCCCTTGGCGCTGAAATACACAGGGCCATACGACTGGTGGTGGATGCCGGAATGCATGCAAAAGGATGGACCAGGGAACAGGCAATTGAATACATGATGAAAAACGAATCAATTACTGAGCAGTCTGCCACTGCAGAAATTGAAAGGTATATGGCAAGACCCGGTCAGGCGCTCAGTTATAAAGTAGGCGAGCTAAAAATTAAAGAACTGCGCAACAAGTACAGCAAAGAACTGGGTAGCAAATTTAAGCTGACTGATTTTCATAATGAAATCCTGAAAGACGGTTCCATACCCTTGTCGGTACTCGAAACCAAAATGGCAGTATGGGCAAAAACTGTTGGATCAAAGCCGTAGATGGAAATGCTTTTACCCTTTCACCAAAACAGTCGATACACCGGAAGGCATCATGGCTCATAGCAATCAATACATCAATCAAAGCAGTCATACTAAAAAGCGAAGCCCAACAGGCTTCGCTTTTTAGTATCAATATTTTACTATGGCTGCCGGTCTGAGCTCTGCTCCAATGGTATTGGTAATACCATCGCCTATTTCCTTTCTGTACCTGTCTGCGATCACCATTAATTGCGCTACGATTGCCGGATATTTATCTTTCAGGTCCCTGCTTTCTCCCGGATCTGTTCTCAAATCATATAAGCCCATTGAAACATTGTCACTTGCATATTTGCCTGGAAAGCCATCGGCACCAATGGCATCGGGCTTTTGGTAGGTTTGTGAAATATTGGGTAATACCAGTTTCCACCGGCCTTTGCGTACCCCTTTCAGGTTGTTCTTGTCGTAATAATAAACAAATTCATCCCTTGGGTTTGCACCGGGCTGCCCGCTCAGTAATGGCCAGATATTGACTCCGTCAATTTTTTTATCAGGCATTTTTGTCCTGCAAACAGTTGCAATGGTTGGAAGCAGGTCGATGGTAGAAGCAAGTTGGTTACAAATACTTGCTTTGGGTATTTTTCCGGGCCAGCTGATGATACAGGGTACTTTTAGGCCTCCATCCCAGGCAGTTCCTTTCCCTTCGCGCAGGCCGCCGGTATTGCCTGCATGGTTGCCAAAACTTAACCAGGGTCCGTTATCGCTCGTAAAAATTACCAGGGTATTTTTTGTGAGCCCGTTTGTTTCAAGTGTTTTCATCACTTCACCTACCGACCAGTCAATTTCTTCCATCACATCGCCATATAAACCTTCCCCGCTTTTTCCCCTGAATTTTGAGGAAGCGGCAATAGGTACATGCGGCATGGAATGTGCCAGGTATAAAAAGAAAGGCTTGTTTTTATTTTTACTGATAAAACTCACAGCCCTTTCAGTATAGATAGTAGTCAGTGTTGCCTGGTCGTTAAGTGTACGGATGTATTGAATGGGTTTATTGCCCTCTATCAAAGGCAAAGGAGGGTATTTGCCCTTGTTGGTAGCAGTATCATTATTGGGGCTACCGTCATAATTAACCGGCCACATATCATTGGAATAAGGAAGACCCAGGTATTCATCAAAACCCTGTTGCAGGGGAAGGTAGGGCTCTTTAGAACCAAGATGCCATTTGCCGATAATGCCTGTATGATAGTTTTTTGTTTTCAATATCTCTGCAATGGTTTCTTCGGCAGGATTTAATGCCATGGCCGAATATGGCCCCAATGCACCACTGATGCCAATTCTGGTAGGATAGCAACCGGTCATCAATGCCGATCTTGATGCACTGCAAACCGCCTGTGCCACATAAAAATTAGTGAAGCGCATTCCTTCTGCAGCCAGTTTATTGATATTGGGTGTATGGTAGGAAAATCCGCCATAACATTCCAGGTCGCCATAGCCCATATCATCCATAAAAATGATAATGACATTGGGGGTACTGCGATTGTCTTTCTGTAATAAAGGATTTGAGTAGGCAGATCCGGTGTTTCGATAAGCTGTGAGCCCCAAAAAAACAACTGTAAGGAATAAGCAGGCTCCCAAAGGTTTGATAAACTGTTTCATAGTTTCAATTTAATGTTGTCAGTCCTCTGTATGCGGCCGCTGTATTTGAAATGAAACACAGCAAGAGCTAATGCGATTGTATTTATTAAACAGAGCGCTTACACATAGTGTAACAAAGATTTTTTGTACAACATAAATGTACCTTTTCTTAACTTGCCCGCATGCAGCCAATAAAAAATATTGTATTTGATTTGGGAGGGATATTCATGAACCTGGATTATCACCTTACAGAAAAAGCATTTGTTGACCTGGGCATTGTTTCCTTCCCCCAAATGTATACGCAGCACCATGCTAACCCTATGTTTGAGGACTTTGAAACAGGAAAAATAAGTACACAGGCTTTTTATGAAGCATTCCGGAAAAGCAGCAATAGCCATCTTTCCGATGAACAAATCAAAACCGCCTGGAATGCCATGCTGCTTGATTTCCCGGCAGAAAGACTAAGATGGCTAACAGAGATCGGCAAGAAATATCAAGTGTATCTTTTTTCCAATACGAACCAGATACACTATGAAGCGTTTATTAAAATAGTTCATGCGACAACAGGAATTAACAATTTTAATGACTTCTTTATCAAAGCCTACTACTCTCACGAACTGGGTTTGAGAAAACCTTATGTGGCCTCTTTTAAAAAAATACTGGAAGAGCAAAAACTGGTAGCTGCAGAAACGGTTTTTATAGATGATACCCTTAAGAATATCATTGGAGCGAAGGAAGCAGGTATGCAAACGATTCACCTGCAGGCTCCGAAAACTGTGTTGGATTTGGAATTATAATAATAGTAGTAGGGAATCCTGCGAGATTCTGTGGGCCTTTCTAGGGCTTCAATTCCTCAAACTCAATATAGTCGTCTTTTCTGGGCTTTGGGTTATTTTGGTCGGGCTGCTGCGGGGTAGCTGTTTGCTGGTATTGCTGCCGGGCATTTTGCTGCTCCTGCATTTCACGAATCTTGTCTTTTACCTGCGAAGTAGCTTTACTTACGGGGATAAGCAGTTCGAATACGAACTTATAGAGCATGTAAAGCAGGAAACCCCAAACAATGATTTTGAACATAAGGAAACAAAGATACTATCAAAAATGGCCCTGCCTGCCGGAAACAGGGTTTTTATACAATTTTTAGGGCTAAAATCGCGTATAAACCCCTGGTTTAGAGGGTAAAAAGGCTAAAATTTGGAACTTTCCCCATAGTTTACCTACATTTGCAACAGATAATGACACAGAGAAGGGAACGGCTACCGTTCCCTTCTCCTTTTTTAATATGGCAGAGGAAACACATTTACAACAGTTGGAGCAGTTGATCGGCCAATTACTGGCTGATGAACCGGCATATTTTTGCGTATCCCTCAAAATAAAGCCCACCAATAATGTAAAGGTCTTTATTGATGGCGATAACGGACTGGCAATTGAGAAATGCGTAAGGTTTAACAGAAAGCTCTACAAGTTGATTGAAGAAACCGGTATGTATCCTGAGGGAGAATTTTCGCTGGAACTCTCTTCACCCGGTTTGGATGAGCCGTTGAAAATGCATCGCCAGTATGTAAAAAATATCGGCAGGGATATCGAGGTAATATTTACCGACGAGAGTAAAAAAGAAGGCAAACTGTTAACGGTTACCGAACAGGACATTCTCATAGAATACAGTGAGGGCAAGGGTAAGAAGGCAGTTACACAGCAATTGGTTATTCCATTTAATAATATCAAATCAACAATCGTTCAAATTAAATTTTAAGCTCATCGCTTACCACACATAGTTCGCAACTTTGGGTGTTGGGCCGGTAGCTAAGACAAAAAAAAGAGATATGGCTAGTATCAACCTGATTGAAGCATTCCAGGAATTCAAGGACGCAGAAAATATCGATCGTCCCACGATGATGAAAGTGGTGGAAGACGTTTTTAAAACACTGCTCCGAAAAAAATTCGGCAGCGACGATAATTTCGACGTAATCGTTAACGCAGAAAAGGGTGACCTTGAAATCATCCGCCGCCGTATGATTGTGGAAGATGGTGAAGTAATGGATCCATTGGCTGAAGTAGCTTATACGCAAGCCGTTAAAATTGAACCCGATTTTGAAGTAGGGGAAGAATTATACGAAGAGATCGATATCCTCGATTTCGGCCGTCGCGCTATCCTGGCTGCCAAACAAACCCTGGCAAGCCGGATCAACGACCTGAAGAAAAATGTTTTGATCAAGAAATATGGTGATCGTATCGGCGATATTATTAGTGCTGAAGTTTACCAGGTATGGAAAAAAGAGGTTTTATTGCTGGATGAGGAAGGCAATGAACTGATTCTGCCAAAATCTGAGCAGATTCCGCAGGATTATTTCAAAAAAGGAGAAAATATCCGTGCAGTAGTTGCCCGCGTTGACCTGAAAAACAATTCTCCGGTAATTATTCTGTCCAGAACCAGTCCTCTATTCCTGGCCAAATTGCTGGAAATCGAGGTTCCGGAAATTTTTGACGGATTGATTGCCATCAAGAAAATTGTTCGCGATCCGGGAGAAAGGGCCAAAGTGGCGGTGGAGTCTTATGACGACAGGATTGATCCGGTGGGTGCCTGCGTGGGCATGAAGGGATCCCGTATCCACGGTATTGTACGTGAATTGAAGAATGAGAATATTGATGTTATCAACTATACTGTGAATACACAATTGCTGATCCAGCGTTCTTTAACGCCCGCAAAAATCAGCTATATGGAACTGGATAATGAGAAAAAACATGCCGAAGTATACCTCAAGGCCGACCAGGTTTCACTGGCCATCGGCAGAAGAGGGGTTAACATCAAACTGGCTTGTGAATTAACCGGTTATGAGATTGATGTATTCCGTGAAGATGAAGAAGTAACGGATGAATTCGATATCGACCTGGATGAATTCAGCGATGAGATTGAACCCTGGGTTATTGAGGAATTCAAGCGCATCGGCTGTGATACAGCCCGCAGCATTCTGAAATTAACAGCAGAAGAACTGGAAAGAAGAACCGACCTGGAAAAAGAGACCATCGACGAAGTAAGAAGGATTTTACAGGAAGAATTCGACAGAGAAGAATAAGCGCATTGAAGAGACTATCTTTGTGGACGTATGATGCACTAATTTTACGTTCGGAAAGCGGTTGAATAAATAAAGCATACTATCCATGGACCATTGTCTATAGCCCATGGGTATTCGAAAATGGACTATGGACTAAAAAAAACTGAATGTCAGAACTGAAATTACCGAGACTGTTAGCAGCCGCCAAAGAATTCAATATTGGTCAGGATACCCTGATTGAATTTTTGGTGAAGAAAGGATTTAACCGAGATGACCTGAAGCCTACCGCTAAGCTTCAGGAAGACCACTATTATGCATTGCAGGCAGAGTTCCAAAGCGACAAAGTTGCGAAGAACAAAGCCGATCAGATAGAAATACCCAAGGGGGCACAGGGCGAAGCAAAAAAGAAGAAAGACGAAGAAGAGATTACTTTCAGAAAAGAAGAGAAAAAAGCACCTGTAAAAGAAGAACCAAAAGCACCGGAACCCTTACCGGAACCGGTTTCCAAGCCAGAACCCATTGTTGAAAAAGCCCAGCCTGCAGAAGCAGAAATTGTGAAAATTGAAGCACCGGAACTGGAAGGCACAACCGTAATTTCCAAAATTGATTTATCCGCCATCGATTCTTCTACAAGGCCTAAAAAATCTGCCAAGAAAAAAGAAGAAAAAGAAGCGGTGGCAGAACCTGCAGAAGAAGTTAAGCCTGTAGCAAAAGCCAAAAAGAAAACAGCAGAGCCGGAAATACCCGCTCCTGTTACAGTTGCACCCATTGTAACTGCACCTGTAGAAGAAGAATCCGGACCTACCATTACCAATATCAAGGCAGAAAAATTAGAAGGTCCCAAAATCCTTGGAAAAATTGATTTGCCTGTTAACAGCGATACCCGCCCCAAACCAATGGGCCGTGATGAAAAGCGCAAGCGTAAGCGTATACCGGTAGAGAAGCAACCCGGACAACCCGGGCAGGCCGGTTCAGGAGCGTCAAAAGATCCTAACCAGAAACTAACCGGACCCAATCGCCCCATAGTTCCGGCCAATAATAACAGTGGCGGAAGAGATAACCGTGGCGGGCAGGGCGGTGGATTTAACCGCGGTGGTGCGCAGGGTGGCGGAAACCGTGGGGGAAACAGGAGTGCCGGACCTGCAGTACGTCGCGAAGAAAAAGAAATTGACCAGAAAGCCATACAGGAAAAAATCCGTGAAACACAGGCCAAACTGGCCGGTACAGGTGGTCGCGGAAAAAGCCTGAAAGCCAAGTACCGTCGTGCCAAAAGAGATGAAGCTGCCGAAGCAATGGGCGAGGAAATGGTTGATAACAAACTGCAGGTTACAGAATTTGTAACAGTAAGTGAGTTGGCCAATCTGATGGACGTAAGCTTTGCAGATGTTATCGGAAAATGTATGAACCTCGGTATCATGGTGTCGATCAACCAGCGCCTGGATGCAGAAGTAATTGAACTGGTCGCAAGCGAATTTGGCTTTGAAGTAGAATTTATCGGAATAGAAGAATCGGATGAACTGGAAGAAGATGAATATGAAGATGATGAGGATTCATTGAGTACCCGCCCGCCGATAGTTACCATCATGGGTCACGTAGACCATGGTAAAACATCCCTGCTCGATTATATGCGCAGTGCGAATGTGGTGGCAGGTGAAGCCGGAGGTATTACCCAGCACATTGGTGCTTATGAGGTAACACTTCCCAACGGAAAAGCCATTACTTTTCTGGATACACCCGGTCACGAAGCCTTTACTGCCATGCGTGCACGCGGTGCCAAAGTAACCGATATCGCTATTATTGTGGTAGCTGCAGATGATGCCGTAATGCCCCAGACAAAAGAAGCCATCAGCCACGCACAGGCTGCCGGTGTGCCGATGATTTTTGCAGTGAATAAGATAGATAAAGATGGTGCCAATCCACAAAAAATATATGAGCAATTATCCCAGATGAATATATTGGTGGAAGCCTGGGGTGGTAAATACCAGAACCAGGAACTATCTGCCAAACAGGGATTGAATGTTGATTTGCTGCTCGAGAAAATTTTATTGGAAGCAGAAGTGCTTGACCTGAAAGCAAATCCCAACAGAGAAGCCAATGGAACCATTATTGAAGCTTCACTGGATAAGGGCCGCGGATATGTAGCCACTATTCTTGTGCAGAACGGAACATTGCGCCAGGGAGACCTGATTGTTTCGGGCCAGCACTATGGTCGTGTAAAAGCCATGTTTAATGAGCGGAATCAGCGAATTGAGGAAGCGCCGCCATCAACACCTGTTGTTATATTGGGATTAAATGGTGCACCACAGGCCGGTGAGAAATTCAAAGTATTTGAAGATGAGGCCGAAGCAAAAGAAACAGCTACCAAACGTGCACAATTGCTGCGTGAGCAGGGATTGCGTGCGAGAAAACATATTACGCTGGATGAGATTGGCCGTCGTTTGGCATTGGGTAATTTTAAAGAACTCAATATCATCATCAAGGGTGATGTGGATGGATCGGTAGAAGCATTGAGCGATTCATTACAGAAATTATCAACCGAAGAAATTGCCATCAGGGTGGTTCACAAAGGGGTGGGACAAATTTCTGAAAGTGACGTATTGCTGGCAACCGCTTCAGATGCCATTATCATCGGGTTTAATGTGCGCCCATCCATGCAGGCAAATAAACTGTCTGAAACAGAAGGTGTGGAAATCAAGCTCTACTCAATCATTTACACAGCGATTGATGAAATCAAAAGTGCCATGGAAGGTATGCTTGAACCCAAATTCCAGGAGAAGATTACCGCCAATGTGGAAGTACGCGAAGTGTACAAATTCGATAAAGCCACTGTGGCCGGATGTTTTGTTCTGGAAGGTAAAATTGCCAGAAACAGCAAGATCCGCATCATCCGCGACGGTATCGTTGAATATCCCAGGGGAGAAGGCCAAAGCGGCGAACTGGGCAGCCTGAAACGTTTCAAAGACGATGCAAAAGAAGTGGCATCCAATATGGAATGCGGTCTGACCATTAAAAATTACAATGATATTAAGGTAGGAGATATTGTGGAAGCTTTTGAGGAAGAGGAAGTGAAGAGAACATTGTAAGAAAGCCATCGGTTTATAGCTTCCGGCTTCAGACAAAAAGGTATAGATTGTTTGTCTGTACCTTTTTTGTATAAGAGAAAGCCTGAAGCTACCGGCCAAAACCATTATATATTTTGTTAAAACCCTTTCCACCAAAGGGAAAACAGGTTCGATTAGTTATTTTTGACTGATATTCCAGATTATGAAGAAGTTTTTATTAAGTGTATTGGTACTGCTGAATTGCGCTGTTTTATCGTTACATGCACAGAGCAAAAAAGTGGTAGCCGATAAAATTGTTGGACAGGTTGGTGATAAAATCATTCTTCGTTCCGATATCATCAATGCGATTGCCGATATGAAAAGGCAAACACAGGGGCAGGAGAATGTAGTGCTGCCAACAGAATGCCAGATCATGGAAGGGCAGCTGATTCGGAAAGCCCTGGTATTGCAGGCTCAAAAAGATTCCCTTAAATTAAGTGAAGAAGAGATAGATGCGACCCTGGATAACCGTATCCGTCAATTTATTATGCAGTACGGTTCAAAAGATATCCTGGAAGAAATTGCCGGCAAAACGGTTTATCAGATCAAGGAAGATTTTAAAGAAAATATCCGTGAACAGAAATTGTCGGAACAGATGCAGGGTAAGATAGTGGATGCGATTAAAATTACCCCAACAGAAGTTAAAGCCTATTACAATAAGATACCCAAAGACAGTTTGCCTTTTTACGAAAGTGAAATTGAAGTAAGCCAGATTGTATTACACCCCAAAGCCAATAAGGATGTAGAAGAATATGTGGCGAAGCAGCTGTACGATTACAAAAAACAGGCAGAAGCAGGTGGCAGCAAAAAATTTGACCAATTGGCCAAACTATACAGCGAAGATCCTGCTGTTAAAGAAAATGGCGGACAATATTCATTGAACAGAAACGATAAAAATTCCTGGGATCCCGCATTCCTTTCAGCTTCTTTCCGTTTAAAGGAGGGCCAGATTTCTTCTGCAATCAAATCCAAATTTGGATTACACATCATCATGATGGTTAGCCGTTCAGGTGATGAAGCGGTGGTGAAACATATCCTGCGTATTCCACCGGTAACAGAAGATGAAATCAAGGAAGCAAAACAAACACTGGACACCCTTCGCAATAAATTAATGGCCGGTACCATCAGTTTTGGAGCAGCCGTTAATAAATACAGTGATGATGAAAACAGCAAATTCAGTGCTGGTGCTATTTCCGGAAGAGACCAGTCTGGAAACCCTACCACTTTTCTTTCCATTGACCAGTTGGATAAAGATGCCGTGGTTTTATTGAAAGACCTCAAGGCAGGGCAGTATTCTGTACCCCAGGTATACAAAGACGAACGGGGAACATTGGTTGTTCGCTTGATTTACCTGCGGAACAGAACAGAGCCCCATCGTGAAAACCTGAAAGAGGATTATGACCGTATTGCCAAGCGTGCTTTGGAAGAAAAGAAAAGCAGTGCTTTGGAAAAATGGTTTAAAGAACATATCCCTACTTATTTTGTATCCATCGACAGAGATTTTTCCAATTGTTCCGGACTGGAAGAATGGAGAAAATCTGCTGCTGCCGCAGAGAAGGCCAGGAACTAACTGTTTTTTCCATAGTTGAAACCCACTTATAGCCAGGCGCCTGAATGTTTTATGCTTTCTTGGAAAGAATCAATAACTCGTTCGCCTGCACTTCTGTTATATATCTTTTCACCCCCTGTTTATCGGTATAATTTCGGTTAATCAGCTTTCCTTCAATGGCCACTTCGCTGCCTTTTACAAGGTATTTTTCGGCAATATCGGCAAGTTTGCCCCAGGCGATCACATTGTGCCACTGGGTTTCTGATATCTTTTCACCCTTGGCATTTTTGTAATTTTCGTTGGTTGCCACATTTAAGTGAGCCACTTTTTTCCCGTCGGCAATGGTTTTTACGTCCGGAACCTGGCCCAGGTGGCCAATTAACTGTACTTTGTTTTTGATCGCATTCATATGCTGTTTTTTTAATGATTAATAAAAGAATCGGCCTGCAAGCGATGCCTGTACAAATATGCTGCAACAGGGATCTGTCAGGCGTTGAATAATTATTTACTTGCGTATATAAACGTTTATAAACGGATATTTTTTTGGCGGAGCGGGTATGTGTAAACTGCTGGGGGGCTTACCAAAGCCGGTATGTTAATTGCCTATCATGATTTTTGTCATTTGACAGGATGTTGAAATAGCCGAACTTCACAGCAGTATTTTATTTTCAAATCTTCAACAATGGCTGCTACAGTAGTATCACCCGCGCTTTCCACAATTTTTGAACCCGAACTGCTGGCAGAGCTGGAAAAAAAGGCGAGTTACCTGAGTGTGAATGCGGGAACAAAAATTATTACCATCGGGCAAACCGTTCGGCAGGTGCCGATTCTGTTAACAGGCTCCATCAAAATATCCCGCCAGGATGAGGAAGGCAATGAACTGCTGCTGTATTACCTGCATCCGCTGGAAAGCTGCGCCATGAGCTTTACCTGTTGTATGCAGCAATTTCCCAGTGAAATAGAAGCCATTGCAGAAGAGGATTCTACGCTTTTGTTTCTGCCTGTTTCTGTGATGGATGAATGGCTGGTAAAATACCCTACCTGGAAAAGTTTTGTGATGAAGAGCATTCACAACCGCTTTCATGAACTGCTCAGAACCGTTGACCAGATTGCCTTTCAGCAGTTAGACGAGCGATTGGTTTATTACCTGAAAGAAAAAGCAAGAATTACCGGATCAGGCTTGCTCAATCTTTCACACGAACAAATTGCAAGTGAAATGGCCACATCGCGGGTGGTGATATCCCGCTTACTAAAAAAACTGGAAAACAATAAAAAACTACTACTGTACAGGAACCAGATCAGGCTCCTGGGAGAACTGTAACTTATGTAACAGAACTTGCCCTTACCCCTCTTTATTTTTGCGTGGTAAAAACAAGTGATATGAAAAAAAACATGGGAAATCTCGACAGGATGCTGCGCCTGCTGGTTGCTGCGGTAATTGCCACATTGTATTTTACCGGGCTTATTACAGGAACTGTAGCCGTAGTTGGTCTGGTACTGGCATTGGTATTTTCTTTTACTGCTGTAATCGGTACCTGTCCATTATACCTGCCTTTTGGCATTAATACAAAACCCAAAAAAGATTAAGTTATGACACATGAAATTGAAGCACAATGGATGGGAAAAATGCAATTCAATGCCCTGGTGAATGGGCATACTATTGTAATGGACGCCCCTGAAAGAGTGGGTGGAGAAGACCACGGACCCATACCCAAACCCTTTGTACTCTCTGCCTTATCGGGCTGTACGGGAATGGATGTGGTTGCCATCCTTAGAAAAGCAGGAAAAGAAGTGAACGATTTTGATATCAAAGTAATCGGTGAGATCAGCAAAGTTCCACCCATCGAATATATTGGTATCCATGTGATTTACAAGTTTACCGGCCCTTTGGAAAATAAAGAAGCCGCTCTCAATGCTGTTGCCGATTCACAGGAAAAATATTGTGGGGTAAGTCATATGCTTAAAAAAATATTCCCTGTTACCTGGGAAGTATATTACAATGAAAAGGAAATTTTTTCCAATAAACAGGCAACAGCCATTCATTTGAACTAAAAAAAACTACATGTTAGAAAGTCTAAAAAGCATGTTGGGCATGGGCCCGGCAACAGATTATGCGGCCTTGTTAAAAAATGGCGCACAAATTATTGATGTAAGAACACCCGGGGAATTTAATGGCGGCCACGTAAAAGGTTCGGTTAATATCCCATTGGATATGCTGCAAAAACAATTGTCTAAAATAAAGAAAGACAAACCCGTTATCACCTGCTGTGCTTCCGGAATGCGGAGTGCATCTGCCAAAAGCATTTTACAGGCAAATGGTTACCAGGAAGTATATAATGGCGGCGGTTGGTCGGGCTTACAAAACAAATTATCATGAAACAAAGGTTGCTTACAGGCTGGAGCCTGACCCGGATTGTCTATTTGGCAATTGGCAGTTTAATAATGGTACAATCCTTTATTGACAGGCAATGGCTGGCTCTACTGGGCGGTGCTTATTTTGCATCAATGGGCTTATTCGCATTCGGTTGTGCAGCAGGAAACTGTTTTGGTGGTAACTGTGTTGTAGAAAAAAATACTGTTCAGGCAGATCACTCCGAAGCAACAGTGCTTATCAAAGAAAATAAAACGCATCATGGCAAGCTTGGCTGATATTATTTCAAAAGAAAGATTGCTGCTCATAGATTTCTCTGCAGAATGGTGCGGCCCCTGTAAAATGCTGGCTCCGGTACTAAAAGAAGTGAAATCGAAACTTGGCGATAAGGTAACCATCTTAAAACTGGATGTTGATAAAAACCCCGTCGCTGCTCAATCCTATCAAATTCAGGGTGTTCCAACCCTGATACTTTTTAAAGCAGGTAAGCAGGTATGGCGCCAGTCGGGGCTTGTTCCTGCCCCTGCACTGCAACAATTAATAGAAAATCATCAATAGTGCCATCCAGCTTTATCTTAGCTTAATTAGCGGTAATCATTTTATTCACCTGTTAAGTAGAGAAAGGTTAAATAAACGTTTTTTTACGTATAAATACGGATTTACGCCTGCCGGAGTTCAGGTATTTTAGCGAGAGATTTATTGGAGAATGGTTAATAATGTAGGAAGGATTGGCCATTCCCGCATCCTCCCACCTAAACTACGGGTATGCATTTGGAAACCAAATTATGTCTCTGCTGTAATAGCCAGCTCAGGGGAAGAACCGATAAGAAATTCTGTAATGATTACTGCAGAAATACGCACCATAACCAATGCAACAGCAATGGCAATAAACTGGTAAGAAGCATTAACCTGCGCCTTCAAAAAAACAGGCGGATCCTCCAAAGCCTTGTAATACCTGTATCCGGGGCCAAAACAGTTTCAAGGGAGCAATTGGTATTTCATGGATTTTCCTTCGGTTGCTGTACCCATACAGTACAGAACAGAAATGGGCGTATTTATTACCGCTGCTACGAATTTACCTATCAATTACTGAGTGAAAAAACGGTGCGCGTAAAAAAAATAAACCAGCCCGGGCCAGGTGATTTGTTCAATACCTGATACGCACTTTTACCACACCTGCATTGAGCATATCAATTTTTTTTGCAGCAGCTTTTGTGAGGTCGATGATACGCCCGTTAACGAAGGGTCCACGGTCATTGATTCTTACCTTAACCGTCCGGTTATTGCTTAGGTTGGTCACTTTTACTTTTGTACCAAAAGCAAGGGTCTTGTGTGCAGCCGTAAGTTCGGAAGAATGATATATTTCACCATTGGCTGTTTTTTTTCCATTATAGGATTCGGAATAAAATGAAGCCATGCCTGTTTCTGTACCGCTTCCACCTGTTTTTCTATGACAGGAGCCAAGGGTTAGAAGAAGGCCGATGGTAAGGGGAAGCATTGTTTTTTTGGTCATAGCCTTTAATTACAGCTAAAACGTACAAATGCTTTAGAGATTGCATACCGGCATTTATTCCGGAACAAGCCAGAAACAGGTTTTTAAACTGCAACCTTGCAGATAAAATGCTGCCGGACTAAGCAAATGGGGCTTTTACTACTTTGGCTTTCACCAGGCTATTCCTGATATCAATATAAATTTCACTGTCAACCGATGCATGGGGGGTAGCTACATAGCCCATTCCTATTGCTTTTCCGAGTGAGGGGGCCTGTGTACCGCTGGTTACTTTGCCAATGGTATTGCCGGCAGCATCTTTGATCAGGTAATCATGTCTTGGAATGCCTCTGTCAATCATTTCAAAGCCCACCAGTTTTCTTTTTACACCTTCTGCTTTCTGCTTTTCCAAAATGGCTTTGGCGGTAAAATCTTTGCTGAACTTGGTTATCCATCCCAGTCCACCCTCCAAAGGGGAAGTGGTGTCATCAATATCATTGCCATACAAACAGTAACCCATTTCCAGGCGAAGGGTATCTCTTGCCCCCAGGCCAATGGGCTTCAAACCCTGTGGAGTACCTGTTTGCATGATGGCATCCCAAATTTTATCAGCTGCACCATCCTTGTCTTCAAAATAAATTTCTACCCCGCCCGAGCCTGTATAACCTGTTGCACTTACCAGCACATTTTCCACCCCGGCAAAACTTCCTTTGGTGAATGTGTAATATTTGAGGTTCATGATATCCATTGCCGCCAATGGCTGCAAAATTTTGGTGGCATTGGGTCCTTGAATTGCCAGTAAACAGGTTTTCTCACTGATATTGTGCATTTCCACATTTTTGGTATTGAAACTGCTTATCCAATTCCAGTCTTTTTCAATATTGGAAGCATTTACCACAATCATGTAACAATTGTTTTTTTCGAGACAATACACGATTAAATCGTCAACAATACCGGCTTCTTCATTGGGCAGGCAACCATACTGTGCCTGGCCATCGCTTATTTTGGACACATCATTCGAACTAACCCTTTGAATCAGGTCAAGGGCATTTTCCCCTTTCAGGATAAACTCTCCCATATGACTTACGTCAAAAATACCGGCGTTTTTACGTACAGCTGCATGTTCATCGTTGATACCACTGTAACTGATGGGCATATTGTATCCTGCAAATTCAGCCATTTTTGCACCTAATGCCAGGTGTTTTTGTGTAAAGGGAGTATGCTTCATGTGATTTTTTTGCGCATGGCAAAAATAGGTGATGGCATAGTGCCGAAAAAATAAAAAAGCAGCAGGTTGATTTCCTGCTGCTTTTTTTGTCTAAAACCTTTTGCTCAATTGCTGCCTGGCGCTGGCTTGTGATCATAGCTCAATACATGTTTGAGCTTCCATTCCTCATTTTCCAGTATCCAGGTATGGATAAACCTGGCAGTGGATGTTAGGTACAATGCTTTTCCCGGTTCGGCTATATAAAACTCATGAATGCCCATTTGAATGGCACCATATAAAACACCCTGGCTTTTCATAGGATATACCTGCAGGGTTCCGGCAGTCAGTTTTCTGATTGGTTTCTTATCCGGATTTGCACAAATATTTTTTTCAACCGCTGTATAAAAAGCCTGTGCATCCTGTATACCTCCCTGGTCATGTAAAAATTCCAGGTCCTTGTGAACCTTTTTTTTCAAAGCCGTAAAATTGCATTTATTGAACCCCTCTTCGAATAGGATGCTGTCGGCAGTTTTCAGTTGAATAAATAATGCCGACTGCTCACTAACCTGGGCAAATACCGATTCTGTGAGGAGTAAACAAAAAATAGCGGAAAGCAGTTTGAGGAAACGCATAGGATTAGGTAAGTACTGGCTCAGCCATTAATTTTCTGTCAGTTTTATTTTGATTTCTTCTCCCAGCTGTTTGATCCGGGTATAGGAAATATCATCGTTCTGGTGCTTGTCCAGGTTGATATAGATTTTGCCCGGAGTGGTGCGCAGGTAAAAACTTGTATGGTCGTCCAGCACCACCTGGCCATTCATTCGGGTGTTATTAAAGAAATAATTGGTATGCAGTTTTGCATCAATAAAATGCTGCAGTTTTTTGGCTTTGTACCTTTCATAAGAAGCATAAAAACGATAATGGTTGTCATTTTCATTTACTTTGATGGCAATACCATTCCGGTTGGAAATATGGTGAAAAACAACAGTAAAAAAACAAACGGTGATAAATATGCCGCCAAAAACGATCAATAATATTTTTCTCATAAAATGATTTTTTAAAGGGAGAACCCTATCCTGTGAACAAGACAGGGTTCTTGTTTCCCAACTTCAACCGAGTTTATAATACCATTTGCATTAGTAGGATTCTTGCAGCTTCAGAAGAAGCACTGCTTTCTTCAGAAGCAATATTTCCCGCAGCTTCATTGGGTTTGGACGATTTGAGCAGGGGCAGCATGGATACCGCTTTTTTGTACCGGTATTTTGTGCTGTCCACAGGCTTGTCCAGTTCTTTTTTCAGGTCCTCTGCTTCTTTTTTCTTTTTATCGTATTCCCGCTGCAATTCTTCCTTGCTTTTTTTGAATTTTTCCACTGCATTGTTCTCATCATCGTTGGCACCCTCGTCTTCCTTCACTTTATTGGTCCTTTCTAGCCCACCGGGTGTCATAATATATTCTACATCTGAACTCCAGTTCTCATAATGGTTGCTCCATACTTCATCATCAAAATCCCATTCGTCGCGGTTGGAACGAAAATTGAATGAGTTGAGAGAACGGTTCACGCTTCTGGTAATCACAATCTTTTTTCCGATGGGTACCTGTATGGTTACCGTTACACTTTGGTTACGGAACTTGGTTCCTTTTTTCAGCGCAAAACCGCGATCCAGGTAAATGGTACTGTCCTGCTGGTTAATACCATAACTCATTTCTCTCAGGTTTTGCAGGGCAATGCCTTCATTGGTACCATGGCTGTATTTATAGGAAGAAACATGGAAGATGGAGTCATTACTTTTGGTAATGCGCAGTTTCACATTGTTCAGAAAAAGGCTGTCGTCATTCATGTTCAGGATGCCGTCCATATGCAGCCAGCGCCCATATACTTTTACTTTTGATTCAGGCACCTGAACAATCATCTTGCCATTCATGGGTTGTGTGATGGTATATTCCTGCTTATCTCTTGCCCTTGCATCAAAATCTCTGGCAATAGAGCCTGCGAGAAAACCTGCGCATACGAGCCCGATGAACCATAATCCCCCGAAAGTAAATGCCAGGTATTTGTTTCTGGATTTTACTCCCATGATTCTGCGAACGATCCAGGTTACGAAAGCAATTACGGGAATGCCGAGGAATAATGCCAGGGTAGACCATGCCAGGAAATTTTGCCAAAAACCGTCGAGGAAGAAATTCTTTAGCGGGAATACACTGATGCCAGCTACCATGAAAGCGAGTAAAGCTACCAGCAAAGCAAATGCGATGATACCTGCGATAAAGAGGAAGAATGCTTTGAACATAATTCCGATGGCATGTATGATGCGGCTGCCGCCGGTTTTGGCTGCCATACCTGCTTCTTTTCCAAACTGCTGTCCTTTTTCGCTTACAGTAGAACTAAACTCGGTTCCAAACTGCTGGGCTTTGTCTTTAAATTCACCGCCCCATTTTTCGGCGCGTGCTTTAAACCCTTCCAGGTCTTCCTGGATGGTATTTTTGATGGTATTCAGGTCCACTTTTTCTCCGCGCATTTCCAGTTTTTCTGAGGCACTTTTTGCTTCAGGAATTACTGCCCACAGTACTGCATATACTACAAATAAAGTACCGCCAAATGATCCGAATACAATGCCGGGGAAAGGATCCACATCAAACCAGAAAGCAGTTTTGAAAATGGAAGTGATGATGCCGATTACCAGCGGGAAGGCAAAAATTAATCTTGGTATCCACACAGCAATATCAAAATAGGAAGCGATACCGCTTGCAACACCGGCAATCACTTTTTCTTCAGGGTTGCGATAAAGCCTTTTGGTAGAACTTACATCATTCAATGGTTTGGAAGGAAGGATGATCCAGAACAATATATATAAGAGAAAGCCCGACCCGCCACCGAATATAAAGAGGGTAAAAATCAATCTAACAATTGTTGGATCCACTTTTAAATAAGAAGCCAATCCACTGCACACACCACCTAATATTTTATCATTGTCGTTGCGATAAAGCCTGCCGCGGGGTGGAGCTTCAGAAGAATATTCATATTGTTTACCGGAACTGCCTGAATTTTTTTCAGTTTCACCACCCAATTGTGAGTGTACTTTTCCTTCCTCTCCTTCAAAATCTTCCGGACGGCCCATACTGGCGATGATTTTATTTACATCATCTTCCGTAATACAGGTACTTCCTTTTTTCAGGCTCTCGCCAAACAGTTCTGCAATACGACCTTCGATATCGTTGATGATTTCATCACGACCTTCCTCATCGGCAAAGAACCTGCGCAAACTTTCCACATACTGTTTCAGCATGTCATAAGCAGACTCTTCGATGGGAATCACCCTGCCCTGGAAGTTTATATTTATTACCTTTTTCATGGTCTGTTCAATTTTATGGTTGGTTAAGGTTGGGTTTGGTTTTCTTCGGATGAATGATTTTCTACAGGCTGTGTAAGTGCATGAACAGCATCAGCCAGTTCCTGCCAGGTTCGTTCGAGTTCGCCATAGAACTCCAAACCTTTATCGGTCATCACGAAATATTTACGTGGCGGACCGCTGTTACTTTCTACCCAACGGTAAGTGAGCAAACCAGCATTTTTTAATCGGGTAAGCAATGGATAGAGTGTGCCTTCCAAAATATGGAGGTTGGCAGATTTCATCCTCTCCACCAAATCACTGGGATAAACTTCCCCCTGACGGATGATAGATAAAATGCAAAACTCCAATACGCCCTTTCGCATTTGACTCTGTGTGTTCTGAATGTCCATAACCGGAGTTTTTTGGTTTCACCGCAACAAACTTATTGACGCGGTGATTCCTTGTGATTGAATGAATAATCTAAAGGTCTTTCTTATGCCAAGTGTCTTCTGATAACCCTGTTTCTTCTGCTGCGTTCCAGTTTCCATAAGTCTACCAAACCAAAAGCGGTTTTGTGTTCCATTGTATGGACATTGGGAGCTACTGTTTCTTTTACTTCTTTCACCAGGCTGTCTAATTGGTTTTGATCCAGTGCCCGGTAGAAGTTGGTGTTTTGTGTTTTCATTTTGTTGCTATTAAAGTGTTTAATTTTTTTCTTCAGGATTCTTAGGTTCTTTCCCTTTGACTACACAAAGATGTGAATTTATTTGGTACTATGCAACACATAGTACCAAGTTTTTTTCAGTAATAGGTAGTTGATAATAACTGATTTAACCTAAATATTTGATTTTCAATAAATTGTGAAATTTTGAAAAAAAACAGAAATGCCAGTCGGTATTATTTATTGATGAATGGTAGCTGAGAAAAAGAGCAAAACAGCTGTAAATAGCCTTTTACAGATATCCAACACTAAAAAACCCCATCGGAAACGATGGGGTTTTAATAAGTATAGTCCTGTAATCCTATCTCCTGTTCGAAGGCATATTCAAGGGTACATCTCTTTTAAGCATATTGTCTCTGTTGGCAATTTCCCATCCTGTGAGGAAAATCATCTGTACACGTTTTTCCATCAAACCAAAACTGATTTTTTCAATGGTATCGGTTGGCTTGTGGTAATCGGCCTGTAACATACCATCATAGAAAAACAAAATGGGCACTCCTTTTTTGGCAAAATTATAATGGTCGCTGCGATAGTAAATCTGGTTCCTGTCATTGGGATCATCATACTTATAATCAAGGGTAAGTTTGGTGTATTTGTTGTTTACGCCTTCATTAATGATGGGCAGATCGGAGCTCAGTTTATCATGGCCAATCACGTAAACATAATTCAGGGTATCGGCCAGTTTACGTTCTGTATCAACTCTTCCCACCATATCTATATTCAGATCGGCAGATGATTTATCCATCGGAACAGTTGGATGTTCTGAATAGTATTCAGAACCCAGTAAACCTTTCTCTTCGCCGCTAACGGTCATAAAAATCAGGGTTCTGCGGGGCTTGTCGCCTTTTTTAGCTGCTGTGGTAAATGCTTCAGCCATCTGCATTACGCTTACTGTACCGGAGCCATCATCATCAGCACCGTAATAAATTACATCCCCTGCTTTTCCGAGGTGATCATAGTGACCGGTAATAAAAACATATTCTTCTTTCTTATCGGTACCGGGTAAAATACCAATCACATTGCTGCTTTCGAGGGTCTCTGTTTTTTTGGTTGCTTCAACAGTTAATTCTGAAATGTATTTTCCTTTGGGAATATTTTTCAGATCTGCCAGTGCCAGTTTCATGGTTCTTCCCAATAAAGCAGCTGCTACTTCTTCTGAAACAGTTACCAGCATAAATGCAGGAGCAGCTGTAGGTGCTGCCGGCATAGCAAGGGTCATACGTCCCTTGGTTGCTGTTGGGTTTTTACGCGGAAAATCAGCCGATACATATACCAAGCCCAGGGCACCATTGGCGCGGGCTGCATTCGCTTTTGCAACAGCCGGGCCACCAAAGCCGCGTCCGCCGCCGCCTGCAGGGGCAGGACTTGCCCCACCTTCCAGTACCATCACTATTTTTCCTTTCACATCCAAACCTGCATAATCATTGATTTTATTGGCCGAATCAACAATGCCATAGCCGGCAAAAACGATGTTATCATAAGAACTGCTGCCGCTTGCAACTGTTTGCATGGTAAAGCTGTAGTCTTTGTCCCACTCATAGGTTTTTCCGTTAACCCTTAATTTTTTCTCGGTTAACTGTTCCTGGTACAAAGGATATAATTGCTGGTAACTATTACCATTACCCGGTTTCAGGCCAAAAGCCTTGAACTGTGCTTCAATATAAGCGGCTGCTCTTTTTTGTCCGGGAGAAGCGGTTTCACGCCCTTCCATTTCAGCACTTGCAATAATGCTGAGTTTTTCTTTTAATCCTGTCTGGTTAATAAGGGGCAGGTATTTGGAGCCATCCTCATTCTTCTGACCAAATGCTATTGTTGCAGCAAAAGGCAGGCAAATCATTAGTAGTTTTTTCATCGTATGGTATTTAGAATTAAGAACACGCTATTTTATCAACCCTTGTGGCATGCCGCCCTCCTTCAAATTCGGTGGTCATGAACAGTTCAATCATTTGTTCGGCCAGTGCCAATGCCACAAAGCGGGCAGGTATGCAAATGATATTGGCATTATTGTGTTTTCTTACCAATACTGCCACATCATTCTGCCAGCAAAGCCCTGCACGTATCTGCTGGTGTTTATTGGCAGTGATGGCTACCCCATTGGCCGATCCGCACAGGAGGATACCAAAAGAACTTTCTCCGTTTGCCACACTGGAAGCTGTTGGATGGGCGAAATCAGGATAATCAACTGAATCGGTATGATGTGTACCAAAGTCCTTTACCGCGTAGCCCCGGGCACTTAGCCAGGAAATTAAAGATGCTTTATATTCCACCCCCGCATGGTCGCTGCCGATTGCGATTGGTTTGGATTGGTCAAAAACAAATGACATAAGCTGTTTAATTGGGTGTCTAAGATAATAGATTGTGGTATGCGGCAATCAAAAATTGTACAAATGGGTAAGCAATGCTTTTAAGCAACAATACTAAGATATGCCCAGGGCTTATCTTAACTCCATTCTTCTTCCTCATCAGCAATCTTCCGCCTCTTCGCTACTCTTGCCGAAACAATGATGCTTAATTCATATAAAATCCAGAGCGGGGTAAATACAATCATCTGGCTCATCCAGTCGGGGCTTGGGGTAATAAAAGCAGCCACAATCAGGATTACGATAATCGCGTATTTACGGGTTTTTCTAAGAAATTCAGGAGTAATCAGCCCAATTCTTGTTAAAATGGATGCCAGTACCGGCAATTCGAATGCCAGTCCGCAACCTAAAATGATATTGGTTAAATTATCAATATAATCTGCAAAAGTGGGTAAAGTAGTAATGCCGCCCTGTGTACCCAGCTGGAAGCCGGCAAGGAAATTAAAAGTGAATGGCCCCAATAGAAAATAGCCGAAAGCAGCGCCGGTAAAGAAAAAAAAGGATACCCAGAAAATAACATAACGGGTATTGCGGATCTCTTTTTCTTTTAAAGCGGGACTAACAAAACGCCAGAATTCCCAGAAAATATAGGGGAAAGCTGTTATCACCCCACCCACCAATGCTACGGAAATGGCACCCAGAAACTGTCCGCCAAAAGTATTGGTGATCAGTGTTACCTGAACGGGAGGCATACAGAGTGCATTACCCATATGTGCCCAATGGCTAAACTGGCAGAGTAGTTTATAGCTGATGAAATTGGGATTGATGGGGCCCCTGATAACATTGTCGAAAATCCAGTTACGGTAAATAAAGATAACGGCTGCCATAACCAGGATAGCCAAAAGCGAGCGAACAATATGCGACCTTAACTCTTCCAGGTGATCGATAAAAGTCATTTCTGATTTTCCTGTATCCCTGTTTCTATTGAATAGTGCCATTACTTTCTTTAACTGTTATCAGGCGCCAAAGTTACGGTTATGGAGCACACAAAAAACAATGCTTTTAAGGGTAAGAATGCCAATTTTCAGTTGATTTTTAGCATTTTAAGCAGCACGGAGAGTTTTTGGGTTAAATCGGCCCCGTTCTCATAAACAATATGACAATCAGCCGAACCGGAAGCCGTGCTTGAATGTGGGGCCTGTTTTTTACGAAGAAAAATCACCGGTTTATCCAGGGCTTTTGCATAGCCTATTTCAATACCAACCCCTATCGCTTTTTCCGAAACTTCTGCAATCAGCAAATCTGCCTGCCTGATTGCCCGGAAAGCTTTTTCCATCATTTCCTTTTCTTCTGAAGGGGCAAAATGATGGGTATCTACAAAAACAAAAAGATTGATATCATTTTCCAGACAGAGCTCCCTGATAATAGTTATTTCAGTACTGAACAACTGCCTGCTCCTGAATCCAATAGCGCAATAAGCTGTTTTCATAGAACAATTAGCGGAGGATCTTCATTTTAACCGACTCGATGCGGGTATCGCTTACATTGATGATGTCGAACTTGTAATCATCAATAATGATGGTTTCTTTTTGCTTAGGGATGGTTTCATGCTGGTGAATAATATAACCACTTAAGGTTTCTGATTCGGTAACGGGAAACTTCATGTGGTATTTTTCATTGAGGTAATCAAGTTCCATCCGGCCGCTCAAAATAAATTCATCTTCCGACAACTGTTTTTCTACCAGCTCTTCTACATCGTATTCATCCTGTATCTCACCAAAAATTTCTTCCAGTACATCTTCCATGGTTACAATACCTGCAGTGCCGCCAAACTCATCCACTACCCAGGCAATGCTTTTTCGGTCTTTTGTAAACTTGGCAATCAAATCGGTGGCACTCATACTTTCCGGAACTGCCATGATTGGATGCAGCACGGAACGAATGGTATCGGGCTTTTTAAAGAGATCAATCTGGTGAATATAACCGAGAATGGTATCGATATTGTCGTCGTATACAACCAGTTTACTTAACTGTGTACTAATGAAAATCTTTTTGGCTTCTTCGATGGGCGTATTGATTTCAACTGCTTCTATTTCTGTGCGGGGAACCAGGCATTGCCTTATTTTAACCATGGGCAAACTCAAGGCATTTTCAAAAAGCTCCGTATTGAGCTCCTGACTGTCTTCATCCTGCTCCTTTGTTTGCTGAAAAAAATGTTCGAGGTCTACTTTGGTAAAAGCATCATTGCGGTCATTTACCCGCACATTAAAAATGTATTGAAGAATCCATTGGGAAATATTGACAAACAGATTGGTTAAGGGAAGAAAAAGCGTGTGAAAAAACTGTGCAGGTCTTGCAAAGGTACTAAGCAGGGAATCGTTTTTTGCCCTGAAAATCGCTTTGGGTAAGAACTCGCCCAATATTAATACAACCAGGGAAGAAAGAAAAGTGTCAAAGCCGAGTTTTAAATATTCATTCTGAAAATGCAGCGGGTTCCAAAGGGTTGTTTTCAGGAGATCATGAAAAAGTAATCCATATACGACCAGACAAATATTCAATCCAATTAAACAGGTGCCAATAAATTTGGCTGGATGCTCCATAAAATTAGCCAGGATCATCCCGCTTTTTTTACCCTGCTTCTTCTTCAGTTCGATGCTGAGGCGATTGGCAGAAACAAAAGCAATTTCATACCCGGCAAAAAAACCTATGAAAACAAGGGTTACGCCTATCCAGATTAGGATTGAGAGTTCTGTCATGGGGGAAAATTAGGTAAAATATCCAGATTAACAAAGGTAGTGCGGGGAGTGTCCGAGCTTGAAAATAGGGTGTAGTTAAAATAGGGTGTAGTTACTGTTGGGGTCGGGAGACCCCAACGGCGGGTGTATTACTGTTGTGGTCGGGAGACCACCAACGGCGGGTGTATTACTGTTGTGGTCGGGAGACCACCAACGGCGGGTGTATTACTGTTGTGGTAGGGAGACA